>JAHFKE010000008.1 GCA_023245515.1 Candidatus Levyibacteriota bacterium | reverse complement strand
ATCAGATCCGAACTTACTGACATCTTAAACCATAGAGCTACCAAGATGGTGCGCTGGTCTACTCCTTCTATCGACTCGCGTTCACCTCAGGTCAGGAACCCCTATGCAAGCGACTCTTCAATTTCGTATGAGTCTCTTGGATCTCCTTTTGAGCCTTCAGGTGTTTTTGAGAAGATTTACAACTCTGCCCAAAAAGCGTACGGCTCGGATCACACACTTTTTTCAGTGAACGGTACAACGGGTAGCAATTTCATGGTCCTTCGTGCATTGAGTAAGCAGATTCCGAACCTAAGAGTATTGGCTCAGCGGAACGTTCATAGGTCTGTAGTGGTGGCTTGTGAAGACTATAGAATAAATCTCAACTTTCTTCCTCCGCATATTGATCAGGAGCTGCAATTATTTCTTCCAAATACAGAAAAAGAAATATATGAAGCAATTCTAAAAACAAAACCTCATGTATTTCTTATAACCAACCCGACTTATGAAGGGGTAACGCTTAATCTAAAAAAGATAATTGCAACGATACATCTAAAATTCCCGAGCGTGATTGTTTTTGTTGATGAGGCATGGGGTGCCCATCTCCATTTTTCTGAAAAGTTACCTATTTCTGCTATGGATGCAGGTGCTGATATATCGGTGCAAAGTACGCATAAGCAAGGTGGTGCATTGCAGCAGGGCGGAATGATTCATTGGAGAGATGGGAGGGTAAATGCGGAATTGATGATGGATTCTTATAGAAGTTTGATCACCGGTAGTCCGTCCTTTTTATTGCTTGCCTCAATTGACGCTGCACGTGCCATGATGGAAAGAGGTGGAGGAAAGAGGATTGCACATAGCTTGACTATAGCCAAGAAAATGACGAGAGGGATAAATGCTATTAGTGGACTTGAAGTCATTAGTACAAAAAAATTAAAAAAGACAAATCCGTCAGTCTATGAAAGAGACGAGACAAAGGTGATTGTCAATGTGCGTAATGCTAACTGTAACGGATTCGCAATAGCAAAGCTGCTTGAGAGGAAATATGGAATTGTTGCCGAAGAGTATAACGCAAACGTCATTCTTCTTTTGATTCCGTTCCGCGCGACATTGCATGACGTAGAGCGTACGCTGAGTGCTTTTCGTGAAATAATGAAAGAACCTAAGCCGGAAAATGAAGCGCCCAAATTTGATTTTACGATACCAACGAACATTCCCAGAGTTCTTGAATTAAGTGACGTTGCCAAGTTGTTGTGGAATGAGATTGAACGGGTGCCATTAGTAAAAGCGGGGGGAAGAATATCTGCTGAACACATAAGTCCATTCCCTCCTGGAATCCCCCTCACAATAAAAGGAGAAGAGCTTACGCAAGAGGTTGTTGACTACTACCTTAAGTTAAGACAGCATCCTAACGCTCACATCATATCGGAGGACAAGACGCTGGGATATGTGTGGGTGGTGAAGTAGATTAAGATTTCTTCTTGTTTTTGTGTTTCTGTTGTAGTTCATACGTAATAATTGCTGGTGCATAGAAAAATACATCTGCAGCAAGTTTGCCAACTAAAATTCCAATAACCCTCTCTCCTAGTATTATCGGGAATATGTACATCATGAAGGGGCGGATAATGTACGTATCTAGGGTTTCAGCTAAACCAAACTCTAAAGCGAGATCTCTAATGTTTTTGATAAAAGAGAAGAGCGTATATCGTTTGTTTTTATCTCCATGCTCCTTTTTGCTCGATCGTATTTCTCTTATAACGATTACTCCATAAAATCCTATAGTTTCAGACCATGCGCCCGCAATAGCAGCAAGTATGTCATTTTTGGTGAGAGAGTATGTGGTGAGTGAGAAAAACAGTGCAAAAATAGTGCCGACAATTTCGGCATAGATATATCTCTTGAACCATTTTTTTAATTTATTTTTCATTTAGTCTCCTGTAGTTCAGAAGTAGCTATTGACATTTATTCCACAATAGATTCTAATGGATATTATTGAGTACAATCGTACTATATCAAATGCGAATAAGTAAAGAGTCAAAAGTTATCGTCATTTATTATCTGTTTATTTTTGCGTACTGGGCTATCTTGTATTTTCAGGGAACCAAAGAGCAGGGTGTGAATCATTATTATCAGGTAGCTGAAGGATTTATCCCTTTCCTTGGAGGTATCGTTGGTATTTATAAAGCGAGAAGATGGGGACTTTTTAAAAGCAAACTTGGAGCAGCGCTTTGCTATATCTCTTTGGGTATTTTTTCTTGGGGAATCGGTCAAATGCTTTGGTCGGTCTATTATAACTTAATGCAACATACAGAGGTCCCCTACCCGTCTCTTGCTGATGTGGGGTTTGTTTTGGCTATCCCCTTCTGGTCAATTGGTATCTATTATTTATCAAAAGCTACCGGAGCACATTTTTCATTAAAGCATCTCCGCGGGAAAATAATTTTATTTGTTATTCCAATTCTCGCTACTCTAGCATCATACTATTTACTATATGTTGTAGCTCGTGGGGGCTCCATTTCTTTAGACGGAGATAGATTAAAGCTCTTTTTTGATTTTGCATACCCTATTGGAGATCTTCTCATTTTGACATTGTCACTTCTTATATACGGACTCTCTTTTAGTTATCTTGGAGGAAAATATAAGATTTCAATTTTGAGCATTATTTTAGGGTTTATCGTTATGTATATCGCTGATTTTTCTTTTTCTTACACGACAACCAACCTGACGTATTTTAATGGTCATTGGGTAGATATTCTGTTCCCAACTGCAATGACGCTTATGGCTGTTGGTGTAAATAATTTCGATATAGAGAAATAATTGTTATTAGCAGAGATATGGATATATACGCGCAAATAGCTGAAAAAATTATTAGGGAACAAGAAGCGATCATTGGTCCTGTGGCGCTTGAGCAGGCGCAAAAAGTACCAGGTCTTACTGTGGATGCTCAGGTTCATGAGATTAGTTTTAATGGTGACAAAAAAGAGATCATAGAGCAATTAGTCAGAAAATACGAAGCGTTGTTCGGTCGTACATCAATCGAAGTTTGCAAGGAGGCTGTTCGTGATATTCTCCCTAAGGCATCTAAGGATCAGCTACCCCAGCTATTGCTTCATTAATTGTAGATAATTTGATAAGCTTGTTTTGCTATGGATTTTCGTGCGTTGTTCAGTGTGCAAAAAAAAGCGAAAGATGATTCCTCTGAGGAGCTAAAGCACATCAATCAGGAAATGTATAAGAAAAGTGTCGAACTGAATGAGCGCAATAAGACACTTTCTCTTCTACAAAAAATTGATGAGATTATTTTGAGCGATCTTACGCACCTCAACGACATTGCTGAGAAGGTGGCGTCGCTTCTTGTTACCGATACAGATTTTCAACTGGCTTCTCTTTTTCTGCATGATAAACAAGAGCAGGTGTTAAAAAGGATTGCACTTTCCGATTCTTCTACGCGCAAGACAGAGCAGGGAGAGCGCCCTTATTTCTTAGAGGTCCCCTTCTGGGCAGCTGAAAACCTCATCATGCAGGCGATCAATGATAGGGTAATGAAGTTTTCTCCAAGCATCACAGGAATCTTATTACCGGAGCATTCCGATGAGATTCAGGCGGATGTGTCTGAAGAGGTAAGAAGCGTTTTCATTTATCCCCTGATTGTTCGAGGAGAGGTTATTGGCGCTATGGTTGTTTGTATGAGAGAGGCTCAGGAGGATGTATCTGAGTATCGTCGTGATCTCTTAAATCGTTTGGCTGAGATTATTGGGATCGCGCTCGATAATTCTCTTTTGTATAACGAGGTTCAGGCTTCAAATGAAAAATTGAAAACACTCGATAAACTTAAGGACGAATTTGTTTCTCTTGCATCGCATGAGTTGAGAACGCCCATGACGGCAATCAAATCATATCTGTGGATGACACTTGATGGTCGGGGTGGAGCGTTAACCGAAAAACAAAAGTACTACCTAGGTAGAGCTTATTCTTCCGTAGACCGGCTGACAAAACTGGTTAATGACATGTTAAATATTTCTAGGATTGAGTCGGGAAGAGTTACAGTAGATCTCCACGTCACTGATCTTCTCAAGTTGACCCGGGAAGTTGTTGATGAGTTGGCGCCCAGTGCTAAAGAGCAGGGAGTGTCTCTTGTCATTGAGCAGGGGGAAGGGCTTCCTCAAGTTTCTGCAGATAATGACAAGATAAAAGAAGTGCTCTTTAATTTGTTGGGAAATTCTTTGAAATTTACTCCAAAAGATGGGAATATTACTATCTCTTTTACTCAGGCAGAAGGCATGATTACAACAAAGATAAAGGATACCGGCATTGGCATTGAGCCGGATGATTTGCCCAAGCTCTTCCAGAAGTTTGATATGATTGAAAGCTCGTATGCTATTAATAAAAATGCTGTAGGTACAGGTTTGGGACTCTATATTTGTCGGATCATCGTGGAGCTGCACAAGGGGAAAATTTGGGTCGCTTCTGAGGGAAGAGACAAAGGTACTGAGTTCAACTTCTCCCTTAAAGCCTATCAGGGTGTGTAGAGCCTGGACTTTATGCGCACGTTTGCGCATAATGAGATATATATGATCTTGGTCTTTTTTATCTTTATTTTTCTTCTCGGAATTGTCATTGGAAGCTTCTTGGGTGTTGTTGTAGATAGGAGTATTGAGGATAAGTCGATCGTTAGCGGAAGATCGGCTTGTGATCATTGTAGGCATAAGCTGAGCTGGCTAGAACTTATTCCGGTCTTGTCTTATATTGGTCTTGGTGGACGATGCAGAAGCTGCCATGCCAAAATAAGTCTCTATTATCCGGTTATTGAGATTCTTACTGGACTCTTATTCTTTTTAACCGTCTTTTCTATTTTGGGCACAAGTATATTTTTTGATATGTTCGATATCCGCTATCTGTTCGTCACTTCCTATTTCCTTTATATTATCTCTTCTTTAGTTATTGTATTTTTCGCAGATCTTAAATATGGCATCATTCCCTTCAAGATTGTCTTTGCAGCCATTATTATAACTTTTTTGTGGTACTTCCTTCTTCCGATCCTGCATTTACAAAATTTAGCAATTCCCTTTCAGGCACTGGAAGATAACTATCTTTTTACTTATTTGATCTCAGGTCTTGGAGCGTTATCATTTTTTTTCCTTATTTTTCTTGCTACAAAAGGCAAGGGTATGGGTTTTGGAGATGTTGTTTATGCCTTCTTGATGGGTTTTATCTTAGGATTTCCCAACATAGTATTAGGTCTTTATATAGCGTTCTTGACGGGAGCTTTTGTTGCTATTCTCCTTGTCCTCTTTAGAATAAAAAAACTCAAAGGAGGGTCAGTCCCCTTCGGACCATTTTTAATATTGGGTACGGTAATAAGTTTGTTTTGGGGCAAGCCACTCATTGCAATAATCCTCAGACTGTTAGGAGTCTGAGGAGGAAGTTGAGGGTTGAGAGTTGAAAGTTGAGAAGGAAATGTTGATAATATGACTATAAGCATGAAAATAAAATTGAAAAATCTCTCACCTCTCACCTCTTACCTCTCCATTCCGCGGGGCTTTACTCTTATAGAGCTGATTGTTGTTATTGCTATTATAGGTATTTTGTCTAGCCTAGGGATAGGTAGCTATTTGACAGTAAAGGTTAAGGCAAGAGATGCTTTGCGCAAATCGGACTTGGCTCAGCTAAGGACAGCTCTTGAGCTCTATAGATCGGATCAAGGCACATACCCCCCTACGCCTCTTCCCAGTTGTGGGTCTGCTCTATCTGTAGCCACCACTACGTACATACAAAAAGTTCCCTGTGATCCAAAGACCAAGTCTAGTTATTCTTATAGCACGACAGGGACCACATATCAGTTAGTTACCTGCTTGGAAACTATTTCAGACTCACAAAAAGATGTGGCTAATGTGGCCCCCTGCAGTGGCACAACTAATTGGTCCTATACCCTCGTTAACCCCTGACCGAATTGAGAGTTGAGGGTTGATAGTTGAGAAATAGACTGAGTTGAGAAATGAGAGTTGATAGTTGAAGAGTAAACCCCGATAATATAGCTAGAGTATGAAAAACTCATTCAAAAAACTTCTAACTCATTTTTCCCCTCTCTCCTCTCCCCTCTCATCTCTTCCTGGTTTTACCCTCATAGAGATGGTGGTTGTTCTGGGCGCCATGAGTATCATAACGTCTTTTAGTATTGCCTCGCTAATCTCATACAGTGAATCTCAGCTCCTTCAGTCGTCTGCTCTGGATATTGTGAGCATTCTTAATGTTGCAAAGTCACGTTCGTCCTCTCAGGTAAAGCCTACGCAGTGTGGGGGTCAGGGGCTTTCTGGGTATAGAGTCAATGTCAATTCTGCCACAGGCCAATATGATTTGAGTGTAGTTTGTGGAAGTGTATACGTACTGTCTTCAAAAAAACTTTCTAGAGGCGTTCATTTTGGGAATACTTCTTCAGCATCTCTACTCTTCCCTGTTTTCTCAGATAGCACTTATTCATCTACGAATATTGTTTTAAGCAAGGTTACGGATGGTAGGCAGGTTGCAGTCGGGGCGCTTGGTAATATCACCGTCCTGAAGGGTGATAGCTCTCCAGCTTCGACCATAACCCCTACCTCTACTTTTTCCACGCCCACACCTATGGCAACTCTCACGCCCACACCCGCCTTTCCCACTCTCACGCCCACACCCATTTTCTCTCCCACGCCTACGCCTCTGCCTATGATGTGTACTTTTGTAAGTGATGGCACTACTGTAGTCCCAGCGAATCTCGCCCTAAATAGGCCGTCGTTTGCTTCAAGCAGTTGGCAGTATGGCCCCGGTTATGAAGTCACAAAAGCCTTTGATGGAAATGTTAGTACCAGATGGCAGGCAGCTAGTGGAGCGATTAACAATCAGTGGGTTTCGGTGGATCTCGGATCAGGCGCGAAATATAACAGGGTACTGATTAAAGAAATATCTTATCCCAGAGTTACCTCCTACAAGCTCCAATGGTCAAATGACGACATAAATTATGCTAACATAGCGGGTACTACAGGAACGACGGTAGGAGATGATAGGTTAATAGAATTCCCAACTATAACCTCAAGGTATGTAAGAGTCTACTTTACTACTTCATCTGATGCGCCTACCATAGACGAGGTAGAGGTGTATAACGTTGAGGCCGCAGGGTCCCCTGCTGTGGACACATATACATATCCGTTCTGGACTAATTCGATTTCGGGAGCGAGGTGGATTTGGAGTTCATATCTTGTGCAAAATCCCACTCTTGATGAAACTAAAATATTTACAAAAACTTTTCAGGCATCACTACCCGTGACGAATGCTACTCTTACCGTAGCGGTAGATAATACTTACTCAATTTTTCTCAATGGGAGCAAGCTTTTTACAGACTCGACCGGCTTTACTTTTCTCGTAGGGAATGAGGTTACGTATAATATTGCACCAAACATCAGGAGTGGTGCTAATTACTTATCCTTCCAAGTTACCAATTCGGGCATAGCCGGAGAGACCTCGCAGTCAAACCCGGCAGGGCTTTTGTACAAGCTCAAGGTAAATGCACAAACTTGTACTGGTGGTTCAGCAACGCCTGCTCCAAACACCATCGGTCTCCTTTCCAGCGGCAAATTTTATCTGCGAAACAGTAATACCTCTGGCGCAGCTGACATGGTTCTCAACTACAGCACCGGCGATCCAAACGAAAAACCCGTTGCCGGTGACTGGGATGGAGACGGCAAAGACACCATCGGTCTCCTTTCCAGCGGCAAATTTTATCTGCGAAACAGTAATACCTCTGGCGCAGCTGACATGGTTCTCAACTACAGCACCGGCATTACAAGTGAAATGCCGGTTGCTGGGACATGGTAGAGGCGTATGTTTGAAAATATGAAGGGCCAAACACTTATTGAAGTATTAGCCGCGCTCAGTATTCTGGCAATTATTGCCACGTCTATGGGGGCTGTTGTTGTGTCCTCACTCAATAGTGCTCAATTTGCTAAAAATGAAACACTTGCCACAAAGTATGCGCAGGAGGGAATGGAGGCAATCCGCAGGCTCAGGAATGACAACTATGCTCAGTTTAAAACCTACTCAGGAATATATTGCTTGAGCAGCATTCCTGCTGTCTTGGTGGATCGGCCCCCTGTCTGTAGCACTCCAAACGTTGCCAACTTTATAAGAACAGTTGAGATTGAACAGTCTCCAGGGTGCGGAGTTAATGCTGCAAAAGTTGTTGTTATGGTTTCATGGTCTGACGGGAAATGTGCAGCATCAAGCCCTTACTGTCATACGGAGTCGAATAACTCCTGTTTATCAACGCTCAATCCATTACGGAGCCCCTGACCGAGTTGAGGGTTGATAGTTGAGAAATGGACTGGGTTGAGAAGTGAAAGTTGAAAGTTGAGAAATAAACCTAGATAATATAGTTACAATATGAAAATAAGGTCTAAAAAACTCTCAACTCTCAACTCTCATCCCTCAACTTCCCCGCTGGGTTATAGCTTGATTGAGCTCCTCTCGGTTGTTGCCATATTCGCCATTGTCGGCACGCTTGTTGTCTCAATCACTGCCTTTACCTTACGCGGGAGCAAGAAGTCAGACCTAACTGAAAGCGTTCGTCAAAGTGGTGCTGCAACGTTATCTCAGATGGTCAGAAATCTTAGGTATGCGCAGACTATTGATTCACCGGCTTGTGTGCCATCCTCAACCTCCTCTGAAGTAGATTTCACTTCTATGACAGGTGTGCAAACCAAGCTGATCTGTGATTCTACGTCCAAGACCATTACGTCCAATGGTGTCTCTATCGTAGACACGACTAGTGTTCTTGTAGAAAGCTGCTCATTTACCTGTAGGCAGTCTAGTAATGCAAATTTGCCCTCAGTAACGATCCAGTTCACCTTAAAGTCTAATAATACAACCAGTTTTTTCGAAAACACTGTCTCAGTACCCTTTCAGTCCACAGTGACATTAAGAAACGTAATAGAGAGATAGAGATTCTGCCTATGTTTATAGCTGATTTCCCTTCGTTAGATTGACAATAGATAGCTCTCATGAAATACTGAATTGAATGGACAGCTGGGGGAGAAAAGAATGATATCGTTCGGTAATAAAGCACAAGTCTTACGAGGGGGACGCAAGCGCAATTGGCACATATGGCTTATTTTGACGATTGTTGTCGGAGTAATAGTGTATGCAGCGATTTCTTACTTTGCTATTTCCAATTTGAAATCAAAGCCTAAGTCCTTTAATCCTTTTGCATCTTCTGTCACTCCATCCCCGTACCTTCTTGGTGATCAGCTTAAACAGGGGGTGAAGAAGGCCCGTGAGAGGGCACTTGAAAATCCTTTTGAAAAAATGGCGAGTCCATCTGGTAATGCGATCCTAAAGTGGAGCAAGGACTATCAAATCACTTATGAGGCAAATAGGGATACCTTTACCATAAATATTTATAATCCTAAGCTCGATGAAACCCGGAAGGCCGCCGAAGATTATCTGATTCACCAGCTTTTAAAGACTGATGATCAGCAGGTTCTTTGTGCCACCAAGGTGCTTATAGCGCTTTCTCGCTACGCTGATCCGACAGGGAAAGTCAATTGGGGCCCATTCAGTAGATTGAGTATTTGTGACGGGGGACAAGCGGCAATCCCCTTTTTTGACAAGCTCACACCGCAGGCGTTGGCGTGTACTGACGTATGGTCATATGCGTATTACTGTTCTTGTGAGTTTCTTTATCCTTATTTCGGGACGCAAACGTGGGCTGCTCGTTTGATTGGAGCACGGGAGAGTGCTTGCAATCCAAGCGCGAGAGGGCCAAATGGTGAGGCAGGTGTTTTCCAAATATACCCTGGTGGTTCTTATGATCCTGATACGAATGCAGCTCAGGCTGTAAACAAATCGGGTGGAGGCTGGAACTGGAGTCAGTGGGCTGTTTGTGGCAGGACAAATTCTAACTCCTGCGCAGGCGACGATGTCTGCTATCCGGGTCCGGATGATTATGGTCATGCCAGTTCCTGCGCGCCGCCCACCTTTAATATCGTAGGGATGGTGTATCAGGATAACAATGTAAATGGGGTACCTGATGGAGGTGATTGGCCGCTTGGCGGCGTATGGGTAACACTCAGCGGTTTGTGGTGGGGGGGCCCCACCAACCCCGGATCAGGAGATTATGGTTTTTATAATGTTCCTGCTGGTGGCTACGCCGTTTATATCAATGTTCCGCCAAATTACACGCCTACGACGCCTGCGTGGCAGTATGTTGTGGGTGGTCCTGATGCATGGATCAATTTTGGTATTAGACTTAATGACTTTGATACCTCAGGTACTGTTTTTGTAGACAAAAATAGGAACGGAATACGAGACCCGGGAGATCCCCCTTATACAGGCGTGACGCTTATCACGATGAGTGGTATTGGCTTTACTACGACAGATGCTTCTGGAAATTATATTTTCAGACAATCACATTGGGGTACCTATAACGTTACTATTACCGTCCCGCCCAAATATACAGCGACAACACCCACTACAAGAAGTGTCACGGGGCCACCCGATGTAAGTGGTATAGATTTTGGTATTGCTCCGAATGAAATTTCGGGGTTCGTCTATATTGACGCAAATAAGAACGGCTTCAAAGATCCAGGAGAAACCAATTATAGTGGGGCTACCACCATAACCTCAAGCCGTGGTGCAATAAGCTATCCGGCTGCAACTACTTATTTTATCAATGATCTTCTTGCTGGTCCCCTTACGGTCTCTTATCCGTCTATGTCTTCAGACTATACCCTCACCTATCCACTTAATGGCCCTCCTCCTACATTTGGGGTTACTGTTGGGCAAGCATGTAGTACGGGCGGTGCAAATGGTGCTCATTGTAAGTTTGGTACGATTGATAATCTTAACTTCGGCATCACCAACTTGTATCCATGGTATCAGAGTACTTGCGGAGACGTCAGGATAGACTCAGGTATAAATAATAGGATATATCAAGGCAACTATGGAATGATAACGCCCAATGTTGGATCCTACAACGCCGGCGCAGCGCCCAATCTGGCAGCAGGCAAGCCCGTAAATGCCTCTAGCACATGGGAAAGCGGAGGTCTTGAGGCATCTAAGGCATTTGATGGAGATATGAGTACGCTATGGGTTGCGCACAGCGGAGACCCTTATTTCAATAACCAATGGGTTTCTGTAGATCTTGGAGCGGGGACAACCTATAACAGGGTAATCTTAAAAGAATATTCCTATAACGGTAGAATTAATTCATATAAATTGCAGTGGTCAAATAACGGAATAGACTACTATGATATTCCGGGAACAAACGGTACTACGCTTCCTTCTGATAAAGTGATAGACTTTTCCCCTGTCACGGCTAGGTATATAAGGTTGTACATCAATAGCTCGTCTAGTACGCCGACCATGAACGAAATGGAGGTATATAGAGTGGCAGAATTGCCTAACCTTGCCTTGAACAAACCGGCAAGCGCTTCAACAACTTGGTCACCACAGGTAGGGTATGATCCAGCAAAAGCTTTTGATGCAGATCTGTCGACAAGATGGAATTCAGAGTTTGGGATTTTTGACAATCAATGGCTCTCCGTAGATTTGGGCACAGGCACAACGTATAACACAGTAATCTTAAAAGAATATACTGTTTATGCGAATATTACTTCTTACAAATTGCAGTGGTCAAATGACGGAATAGATTATCATGATATTCCAGGCACAGGACAAAGTAGCATAGGAGATAATAAGGTCTTGGTCTTTACCCCTGTTACATCGCGATATTTGAGATTATATGTAAACACTACCGCATCTAATACCCCGACCATAAATGAGATGGAGGTATATAACAATCTGACTTTAACACCTAACCTTGCTTTGAACCAGATTGCCAACGCTTCAAGTAGTTGGGAGTTGGGTCCCGGCAATGAGCCCTCTAAAGCCTTTGATGGAAATGTTAATACTAGATGGAATGCGCAAAGTCCTGCATCATATGCCAATAACCAATGGCTCTCAGTGAACTTAGGAGTGCCAAGAACGTATAACAGAGTGGTAATAGATGAGGCTTCCTATCCGAGAGTCACCTCCTACAAGTTGCAGTGGTCAAATGACGGGACAAATTATACTGATATCCCCGGTACAACAGGGACTTCAATAGGAAATTATAAGATTATAGACTTTTCTCCCTCTATAACATCAAAATATATGAGATTATCTATGCCTACTTCAGCTCCTATCCCGACCATAAATGAGATAGAAATATATAGGATGCCCTTAGTGACAGATATAGCATGCAATACTCCCGGTATTGCCTTCTCAGGCGATAGTCCTTACTCATTTGGTAAGGGGCAGGTATCAAGCACAAACTGGATTGTGGGGGGAAGTAGATATCCTGAGGTTCATAAGACTTCTGTAGGCAGTGGCGGCATTTTCTCTTCCTATGCTAATATTATGCTAAGATCGACGCAGGCGGGTGTATCGCCGACTAACCTGTCAACTGTTTGTGCTATTTCGGATTGCACCCTTCCAGCTAGTCTTCCTCATGGAATTTATGTGGTTAGCGGAGATCTTTACCTGAACGCGTATGATCTGCCCCTTAACCAAAATTACGTCTTCTTAATTAATGGAGACCTTCATATAAAGGGTGATATTCAAAGTCCTAAGGGATCAGGCGCAAGCGCTTTCTTCTCTGCATCCGGCAACATTGTAGTTGAAAGTAATGTCGGATCGATCGCCTCTTCCAAAGTATCAAACCTTGACGGTATATTTAGTGCAGATAAAGCGTTTATTATTAATAGTGCAGGAACTTGTAACGATCTAAGGCTTAATATCGCAGGAGGTGTGATAACAAATGCCGGTCTTGGAGGGTATTCTCTGCAGAATAATCGTGATCTTTGCGGAAGTAACAGTTCCTATCCCACAATATCTTTTTCTCAGCGTCTTGATTTTCTGTTCAATATGCCTGATTTCATCAAATTGCGAAATAGTTATTCTTGGGAAGTAGCACCCTGACGGAGTTGACCCGCACCCCTCCGGTATCTACGACCTGCAACCCTTTGCGTAGCAATGCGGGCAGGGAGTTGAGAGTTTAAGTCCCCTCGTTGACACCTCTTGTGTAGATTGATACGATAAAGATGGATCCGTGTAGCCACATAATAAGAATGAAAGAATATAAAGAAAAGCACTATGAGAAGGGGCAGATGCTCCTCCTTGCGATCCTAGTCATGGCTGTTATCTTGATTGTTGGTCTGTCTATAGGGGCACGTATGGTTACGAATGTGAGAACCACTCAGGAGGAAGCGAATTCCGAGCGAGCTTTTTCAGCTGCTGAGGCTGGTATTGAGCAGTCGCTGGCCACTTCTTTCGTCGGTTCAGGGGCGCTTCAGAATAGAACCTCGTATGCAACATCACAAACCTCATTTGAAGGCGTGGAACTTCTTCTCAATAACGGAGCTCCTAACTTTAAAGATGAAGCCATAGATATATGGTTGACAGACTATCCTAACTATTCAACTCTATGGAATGGGGACGTCACTCTTTATTGGGGTCAGGCTTCCGACGTATGCGTAGAATCTGAACTGAACAACACTATGGCGGCTCTAGAAATAATCGTCATCTCAGGTACAAAAGTAAATCCAGTGAATACTACGTATGCCGTTGATCCCTGCTCTCCCCGCACTGTCTTTAATCATTTTGAATACATTCCCTCATCCGGCGGTGTTGTAGGTGGAAAAGTATTTGCCTACAAAAAAACAATCACAGTCACCTCAGGGCTTCTTATTCGCACTATCCCCCTTTACTCGTCTACAGTGTTTGCGGCAAAGGGCTGTAATAGCGCAGGCACCAGTTGTCTTACCTTGCCGACTCAAGGGAAAATAGTTCAATCGGTCGGAACTGCCGATAATACGCAAAGAAAGATTATGAGTTTTCAGGGTTACCCCAAGCTGCCGACGGAAGCACTTCCATTTGTGTTGTTTTCGCCACGATAACCCCTTTCGACCTCTCCTTCATAGAGGAGGAGATCGGAGGAGTTAGGAGGGATAGGGAGGATTTTTTATGAAAAGTAATTCTTTTGGTTTAGATATCGGAACTTCCTCAATCAAGGTTGCATGGCTTAATCGTGAGAATAACATAATTAGTTATGGCTCAGCTCTTTCTGTTCCCACGCCCGTGGAAAGTATGCAGTCAGAATCTGCTTTTGGTTATCAAGAAATGGCTCAGGTTATCAATAAGCTAGTCATTGATGCAAAGATTACGACCAACAATGTTAATATTTCTCTCCCCGAGAACCATGTATATACAAAAGTGATCGAGATGCCTCTTCTTTCGGATAGCGAGCTTTCGACGGCAATTTACTGGGAGGCTGAACAATATATTCCTGCACCACTTGATACTGTAACGCTTGCTTGGGCCAAGCTAAAAGAGTTGAGAAATTCTTTCGGTGAGGAAAGGATGCAAGTTCTTTTAGTGGGTGCGCCCACCCAGCTTATTAAAAGATATCAGAAGATTTTGGATTTGTCAGGATTAACAATAATTGCCATTGAGACCGAAATATTATCTCTTATAAGAAGTATCGTCTCGGGTGATAATTTCCCCACCTCTCTTATAATGAATATCGGAGCAATGAGCTCGTCTTTATGTATCGTGCGTAATGGTGTGATCGCTTTTAACTATACAATTTCTTTGGGAGGGGTTGCCTTAACGAGGACAATCGCTTCTGATTTTGGTTTTAACCTTGCTCAAGCCGAAGAGTACAAGGTTGCCTATGGATTGTTGGATACCAATTTTGAGGGGAAAATTGCAAAGGCAATTGATCCGGTGTTGAGCTCCATGCTTGCGGAGGTGAAAAAAGTTATGCTGTTTCATAACGAAGCACATAAAAATGAATCCCCTATTTCCCAAATTATCTTAACTGGTGGAAGTGCTGCTCTCCCCGGTTTGGCAGTATATTTTGCAAAGGCCTTAGGGGTTGAAACCATAACCGGAAATCCTTGGAAAATGCTTGGTGTTAAGGATGTGCCCAAGACAGTAGAAGAAAAAGGGACTGAATATGCGGTAGCGATAGGACTAGCTTTAAAGGAGTATGAATAAAGGTATAAATCTTTTAAAAGCTAAACAGTATCGCTTCAATGTTCCTAGTGATAGGCTAGGAAGATTAAGAGTTCTTGCGATTGGTTCACTTTTTATAGTTTCAGTAACTTCAATCATTATTTTGATCCTTATCGTTCTCTCGCCTCTCCCGCAGCTAAAGAGGCAAGAGCAAGATGCGAAATCTCTCTTGTCCCGCTCCCACAAAGATATCGCTAAATTTTTATTTGTGAATAAAAGAGCCGATACAATTGGTGACATCTTTTTAAAACAAAAAAATTACTCTAAAACAATTGAGGCACTACAAGCAAATATACCCAATGGCGTAGAAATAGTAGAATTTAAAATAACTAAAGATAATTTATCATTTACCTTTTCAAGTAAGTCCTTAAAGCTGACGGATTTGTTAATCAACAATGTAACCAAGTTGGTTCAAGAAAGAAAAGAATATTCGAAAGTTATCCTAAAAGATTTTTCAACAGAAGATGAGAATAGGGGCTTTCTTCTCACACTACTTTTAACTAATTTATGACCATAATGAAATTTAAAATTCTCTATAAAAGAAAGGTAGGCGAAGTTTCATGAAAAAAGAAATATGGCTTGGTAAAAAAACCTTAAGGTTTTTTTATTTTCGATACAAAGATTCATTTTATTATTCTCTTAGTATTATCGTTCTTATTGTTCTAGTTTGTTTTATTTTTATTTTTAATATCATTATTCCTCGATTTCAGAGTTGGCTTTCCATCAGGGAGGAGGTAATTGCTACTCAGGAAAGAATTAAAATTATCAATAAGAACATAAATTTTATGAACAATATTGATAGGTCTATATTGGATAGGCAGTCGGATACAGCTCTAGCAGCATTGCCTGTGGAGAATGATTTTGGTCCCATTCTGACGACCATATCCTCGGCAGCGGTTAATTCAAACATATCCCTTGACGATTTTTCTTTTACAATAGGAGGTGATAATTCAGCTACTAATGGTCTTTCCTTTATCACTATAACCTTGATTGCGCATGGGGATATTGGTGGAATTCAACTATTTATAAAAGATCTGGAAGAAAGATTGCCTCTTTCGCAAGTAGCACAAATTGATGGCAGCTCTCAGTTCGTCTCGATAAAAGTGCAATTTTATCGCAAGGACTTTCCTACCATTCTCGTGAGGGATGATGAGCAGATTCTTCCCCTATCTGATAAGAAGCTTGCATTACTCAAGAAGCTTACTGAATGGAAAAATAAGAGCGCAGAGTTATTACTACCTGCTCCCTCCGAAACGCAGGAGTCGTCTCCCTCAGCATCAGCACCCCTCTTTTGATAAACTCAAAAGAGAATATCTAATATCTTAAATAATTTATTGAGAGTTTGGTATTTTGATATTAGTAATAGGTGAAATTCTACTTGAGGAGGTCAGGACGGATTCTTCTTGTTTTCTTAACTACCTCCTCTTTTTTCCACTCTGTTATTTTTGGATGATTTCCTGATAGTAAAATCTCAGGAACTTTGCGCCCTTCATATTCTTGAGGTTTTGTGTAGTGTGGATATTCTAATAGCATTCCATTTTTTTCAGAGAAAGATTCGTCTTCAGTCGCACCCTCGGTGATGACTCCATCAATTAATCTTGTGACAGAGTCTATTATGAGCATGGCAGGAATTTCTCCTCCTGTCAGAACAAAGTCTCCAATTGATATTTCTTCATCAATATAATGTTCTATTCTTGCGTCGACTCCTTCATAATGTCCACAGATGAGAATGAGGTGGTCAAGTTGGGAATATTCTTTCGCGGTTTGTTGTTTAAACGTTTTTCCGCTAGCACTCAGAAGGACAGTCTTTTCGTTACATTTTGCACTTTGCACTTTGCACTTTGCACTTTTTATCGCCTCGTGCAATACATCCACTCTCATAACCATCCCCACTCCCCCACCATAGGATGTATCATCAATGACTTGATGTTTGCCGATGCCAAAATCACGTACATTGATAAAGTTGATGTCTATAAGCCCTTTTTCTTTTGCCCGTTTTACTATCGAATGATCAAAAGGACCTGAGAACATTTCCGGAAAAAGTGTCAGAATAGTAATTTTCATATATGTATTGTAGCAGAACTAAGACTTTTGAGGTTATTCCTGGGGGACTTCTGCGAGAGAGACGTTAATTCGGACACCGTGCTTCATGGCTTTTATCTTCATGACGTTACGGATGCTGCGGATCACTTTCCCCTCTTTGCCGATAACTCTACCCATGTCGGCTTTATCAACGGTAATTGTAAGGTTAATTATGCCGTCCTCTTCATTTTCAGCAATACTTACTGCCTCAGAATTATCAACGATAGAAGAAACGATAAAGTGTAATGTATCTTTCATTATTTAACGAGCTCTGCAACTGTTGCACTAGGCTGTGCGCCTTGGCTTACCCAGTGCTTATATTTTTCCATATCTATTTTCTTCTTACTGTTGTCAGGGCTTTTTTCATACCAGCCCAAAAGATCGAGAAATCCACCATCGCGCTTACTTCTCTTTTCCTTGACAACAACGCGGAACTTGCGCTCGCCTCTTTTGCCTGTTCTGGTTAATCTAATTACTAGTGACATAATTAAGTTGAGAGTTGAGGGTCCTCATTTCTCAATTCATATTGTACCATTATTTGCCTGGCTTCTCAAGGGCTTGTCTTGTACTAGTCGATACATGACTGTGTCTTCGTTACCTATCGGTTTCAGGCTCGCTTTTCGGTTTGTTTAGTAGGCTTAGGGCTTGTTCTGCCGCTTTTTCTTCTGCTTCTTGCTTTGATCTTCCTACGCCTTCCCCTACTAATTTGCCCTCCACAAAAACTCCGATAGTGAATTTTTTGGCATGGGCGGGTCCTTCCTCATTAGTAACTTTATATACAGGAGAGCTCTGTTTTCTTGCTTGCTCATATTCTTGTAGCAGACTTTTTGGGTCCTTGAACACCTTTTTTTTCACATATTCTTCTATGCTTGGGATTAAGACAGCGTAGAGAAATTCTCTTACGGCATCTATGCCTTGATCGTGGTAGAGTGCTCCTAGAACAGCCTCAAAAGTATTTGCGAGAATAGATTCATTCTCACGTCCCTTTGAATCCTCTTCACCTTTTGAAAGAAGAAGGTGCTCTCCAAAATTAAGCTTCTTGGCTGTTTTGGCGAGACTTTTTGTATTGACAACTAAGGATCTGAGATTGGTCAAAATACCTTCATCAAAATCGGGATATGTCTTATAAACGTGTTCAGAAACGACAAAAGATAAGATGCTGTCGCCTAAGAACTCAAGACGTTCATTTGATTCAACAAGCTCTTTTGATTCATTGAGGTATGAACGATGAATGAAAGCTTGTCTGAAAAGATTTTGATTTTTAAATTTAGGTAGATTTTGCATGTGTACTTATGTTGCCAAGAACCCCATTTATAAAAGAAGGACTTGTTTCATTAGCAAATTCTTTTGCCAATTCAATCGCTTCATCAATTATGACGTTTTTTGGTTCTTCTTGTTTGATTAGCAACTCATATGTAGCTAAGCGAAGTATCGCAAGGTCTATTTTATTAATTTTTTCAACAGGGAAATCAGGAGCTGCTTTTTGTATTTTACTATCTAAAAACTCTTTTTTTTCAAGAATATCATGAGTATTTTTGCTCGTGGCCTGCTCATAAAATTCTCGACTGAATAATTCCTGAATTAGATGTTGCCTTTTCTTGTGTCGCGGATCAAGGGATGTCTTCATGCGCTTTTTGCAGATGCAGATTTGAGAACAGGTTCTCCCTTATAGTATCCGCATTTTGCGCAAACAGCATGAGATATATGTGCTGCTCCGCAATTTTTGCAAATCACAGCTGCTGTTATAGAGAGCTTTATAGCTGCTCGTCTTTTTCCCTGTCTTGCTCTAGAATGTCTTTTCTTTGGTTCCTGGGCCATAGTTGTATTTTACTTTATTTGGCTTCATCTTGCAATAGTGATTGACATAATAATCAAAAATGTCCTATTCTATATATGATTATGGAAAATACTTCCACTCAAACTTCTCAGGTTCAGCAATCAATTGGTCAGATCGTGCCAGCTCCGGGTGATAAAAAAACATCCCTTACTATGCTTCTGGGTGGAATTGTAGGCGCAGTAGTCATTCTTATAGGGAGCTTCCTTCTTTACACCTCGTTTTTTAAGTCTGGTAAAAAGCTAATTACGAACCAAGTGATCCAATATCAGTATGCTCCCCAGGCTGATGTATTGGAGCAGGAAGCAAGTAAAATAGATGGTCAAATGAATGAAGTCGTGAGCTTGCAGGGCAATATTGACCAGGGGCTGGCCGATCAACAGTCAGACCTTAGCGAATAATTTAAAATTATGAATATCAGAAGACTTCTTTTTGTTAGCATATTGTCACTTTGTGTTCTCGCAGTTTTTTCCAGCAGTGTGAGCGCGCGGGTTCCTGATCCTCAGCCTAGAGCGATCATGCAGTTAAAAGATAAAGTTGAGCAGAAAGCTCAACGACCAACTGCTGAGACTGTTGCTCTTTTAAAGAAAAAAGCGAACAGAGAGATAGATCGTAGAGTTGAGGCACTTAGGCAATTGATTGAGAGAATTAAGAGTGCGAAGAAACTATCTGATAGTCAGAAAGTTTCTCTGGCGACACAGATTGAGACTGAAGTTAATCATCTGTTAGCGCTTAAGGCAGAAATAGGTGCCAGTACGGATTTGGAGGTATTACGTACGCATGTTAAGTCAATTGTTGATTCATATAGAATTTACGCTCTGTTCATGCCTAAAATAAACATCATTATTGCAGCTGATAGGATCATGGAAACTGCGGATAGTTTGGATGCTCTCGCTACTAGAGTGGCTCCACAGTTGCAGAGTCTGTCCAGTCTTGAGGACCTAAAGGAGAGAACTGCCAATGCTCGAAAGCAGGCCCAGGAGGTTATAGACCTGGTTATGCCTTTGTCGCCTGATGGATATCCTGAAAATAAAAAACAGCTTACAGAGGCACGTGAGAAGCTGCATTTGGCACAGACTGATTTGGCTTTCGCAAGATCCTCTCTCGCAAGGATGCTGGGAGATATCAAAAAGGTCAATCCAAAACTCTCCTCTACGCCACCCCAATCTTATTGAACACTTAATCCGGGGAAACCTTTTGCATAGTCACTTTTTCCAGTTTTTTATCAAGCATTGGATAGAAGGATAGTTGGGGAAAGAGATCATCAGCTGCCCGTTTTGCTTTTTGGATTAGCTCAGTATCTGAAAATGAGGCTACTTTTAGCTTGGGTGTTCCATGTTGAGCGGTTCCATACAGATTGCCAGGTCCCCGAAGTCTTAAGTCAAGCTCTGCCAATTCGGCTCCTGAGCTTAGCGTTTCCATACCCTTGAGTCTTTGTGAATGCAAAGCCCCTATCTTATCTGTAAAGAGCAGGCAGTATGATTGCTTATCTCCCCTACCAACGCGTCCACGCAGTTGGTGGAGTTGTGCTAGTCCGAATCGCTCAGATGCTTCGATCATGATAATTGTGGCGTTGGGAACGTCTATTCCAACTTCTACAACAGGTGTTGCTACTAAGATATCAAAGGCGCGATCTTTAAATTGCCTTAAGACTTCATCTTTCTCCTTTGCCTTTAATTTCCCATGGAGTAATCCTATCTTTAAATCGGGATATACTTCTTTTTGTAATCTTTCAAATTCCTTCGCGGCAGCTTTAACTGTCTGCATATTTTCTGACTCCTCGATGAAGGGGCAGATAATAAAGGCTTGTGAGTCCGTTTCTCTAATTTGCTTGCGGATCCAGTCATATGCTTTCACGCGTTTCTCGGGCGGTACGAGCCAAGTTTTTACTTTCTTTCTCCCATAAGGCATCTCATTAAGATATGAGAGATCAAGATCTCCATACATTGTTAAAGCAACAGTTCTGGGTATAGGTGTGGCAGTCATCGTAAGAAGATGTGGATTCTTGACCCTTTCCCGTATAATGCCTCTCTGGTGTACTCCAAATCTTTGTTGTTCATCAATTGCAACAAAGCCTAAGTTTTTAAATTTAATTTTGTCAGAGAGAACAGCATGTGTACCTATCAATATATCAGTATCAGGTATTGGGTATTCAGTATTAGGGATTAATTTTTTGTTTTTATGCTTTATGCTTGATACCTTATACTTTATACTTTTTGTGCTTCCTGTTATCAAATCTACCTTTACTCCAAGCCCTGACAAGAGTTTGGAGATGGAATCAAAGTGTTGTTGGGCGAGGATTTCTGTTGGTGCCATGAGGACTGATTGATAGCTGTTCAGATGCGCCGCATACATGGCGATGGCAGCCACAATAGTTTTGCCGCTGCCTACTTCTCCCTGAAGGAGACGATTCATGGGCTTATCTCCTGCAAAATCACGGAGAATGTCATCCGCCGCACTTCTTTGAGCTGCCGTTAGGATAAATGGAAGTGAGGCGATAAGCCTTTCTATCTGATCCTGGAATTTTTTGATCTGGAACACGTTGCCTTTTTGTTCTTTTTTCCATTCGGCACGTCTTTTTTGAGCACTTAGCTGCATAAGAAAAAATTCTTCAAATGCCAGACGCTCTCTTGCTTGCGCAGCTTTTTCAAGAGATGTTGGGAAATGAATCTCTCTTAACGATTCATTCAGGTGCATAAAGCTATACTGTTTGAGTATGGTCTCAGGAAGATATTCTGTGAGGTCATCATAAAATTCCTGAAGAAGTGTATGAATTTGACGGCGCAGCCATTTGGAAGAAACTCCTTGCGTCTCGGGATAGACAGGAATAAGTCTGGCTGTATGAATAGCGTCATTATTATAAATAATTTCGTACTCAGGAGAAGTTATAGAGAATCTTCTTCCTGATTTTTCAACTTTACCGGATGCCGACATGAGGTTTCCTGTCAGAATAGTTTTCGTCAAAAAAGGTTGATTGAACCATGTTAGCTCCATAGTTCCGGTATCATCTTCCAAAATCGCTTTCTGCATGCTTTTTATTCTCTTGCCTTTCAGATAGTTATTCTTCATTTCAATAACTTTTCCCTGAACTGTGACAGTTTCTCCCACTTGAAGCTTGTCCATTTTTGAAATTACAGAGTAGTCTTCATAGCGGCTTGGGATATGGAGGAGGAAGTCTTCAAATGTAAGAATGCCAAGTTTTTCTAGACGCGAGGCATACATCTTGAATCGCTGTTGACCCTGAGTTATAGGAGAGTGTAAGTCCATACTATAGTAAATCCGAATATCGAAATACGAAATTCGAAATAAATACAAATATTCAAAATACTAATGATCAAAATGTTTTAAATTTAGGAAATTATAATTTTGATATTGCTTCGTATTTCGCCCGCCTGCTACGCGTTGCAAAGCATTGCGGGCAGGTGCCTTGGATTTCGAGTTTAATTACAGCAGAACCAGGTATGGTAGGAATGATGTTGCTATAAGAGCAAGACCCGCGACGGATACGATAATTACCCAAAGCCATTTTTTACTTCTCAGTGACTCCATAGATATAAGTATATCATCTTTAGTGCCAGAATTCACGCCTGTTTGTGAATACCATCGCGATTCCATGCTTGTCTGCTGCTGCAATTGATAACTTATCATTTATTGAGCCACCTTGTTGCACAATTGCGCTGATGCCGCTTTTTGCTGCAAGTATGACGCTGTCGTCAAAAGGGAAAAAGCTGTCGCTTGCCAAGATTGATCCCTTACAAAAGGCCCCTGCTTGTTCAAGTGCGATTTTTGCGGATCTTATTCTTGAGGTCTGTCCGCAGCCGATTCCGCGGGTCATAGGAAGTTTTTGATCCATCACGATGATTGTATTGGATTTTATACGGGAGACAAATTTCCATGCAATCTTCATCTGCTCCAGTTGTTTCTTCGTAGGCTTTTTTTCGGTAACAATTTTCCAGTCATTGAAACTTTCTTCGATGTTATTATCAGGTGTTTGGAGTATAAATCCCCCATCAATATACTTCGTATGGTATGTATCAGATGCATTATCTGGAATAGTGCCGAATGTGTATATGCCCATCGTCTTTCGTACACTTTGTAAAAATGCCAATGCCGCTTTATCAATACTTGGCACAGCGACGATATCAATGTTACCTCTCTTTTCATCTTTGAAGGACGCGATTATTGAGGCAGTTTGCATGTCCATAGGATGATTGAGGACGATGATGCCGCCAAAGGCAGATTCGGCATCTGCTTCAATCGCACGGGCCAAAGCTTCTTTGGCGCTGCTGCCAAGGGCTATGCCACAAGGACTATTATGTTTGACCACAACTGCTGCGGGAGTTTTAAAGAGTCTTATTGATTCAAGTCCTGCATAAATATCCGTCACGTTCACATGAGATAAATCTCTTCCTGTACGCTTTATAAGACTCGCGAGTGGTGAGCTTGTATTCGGGTACATATATACTGCTGCTTTTTGGTGGGGGTTTTCTCCATACCGGAGATCAATTGTTTTCCTACCCGCAAGCGTTATTACTTTAGGGAATACATCATTTTGCAAATATTTTGCAATTTGCGAATCATAAAATGATAGGTGAGCGAATGCTTTTGCTGCTAGTTCTTTTCTTTTTGCCAGTGATATTCCCTGTTCTAATTCGTTCTCTACTGTTTCATAATCAGCCGGATCGACCACAACAACGACGTGTTTGAAATTCTTTGCGCCAGAGCGCACCATCGTTGGTCCCCCAACATCAATATTTTCCACGGCATTTTTGAGAGAAACATTTTTTTGAGCGATGGTTTTTTCAAACGGATAGAGATTGCAGACGACAATATCAATAGGTTTAATATTCAGACTTTTTGCCTGTTCTACATGACTTGCGTTTGACCGGTCGAACAAAATGCCGGATTCAATCTCAAAACTTATGGTCTTCATTCTTCCGTCAAAACTTTCCGGGTCATTTGTTATTTCTTGGACGGGAGTTATTTGTATGCCTTGTTCCGTCAGCGCTTTGGCTGTACCGCCTGTGGAGATGATGCTGTATCCAAGTGCTCGCAGTTTTTTTGCTAGATCTACGATCCCAGTTTTGTTTGAAACGCTTAATAGCGCGTACTTTTTAGCCTGAAAATCTGCCATAAGTTATTCTGAATGTGCTTGGATTTTAACTTTCAAGAATTTTCTTTTACCGATTTGGATGGTTGTTTCGCCGCCGCCTACAAGTGTGATAAATTTCTGAGAAAAATCATTGATTGTTTCTTCGTTTACTTTTACGCCGCCCTGCTCGATGAGTCTTTTTGCATCCGACTTACTGAGGACAAGATTTGTGTTTGCGAGCACCTCGGTGATTGTTGCTTTTTCAATCGCAGCATGTTGTAAAACAATCGTTGGAATGTCCGATGGTACTTCATCTTTCTGAACAATATTTTCAAAGGCTCTTTCCGCTTTTTCGGCGTCGTGCTGATTGTATAGCTCTGTTACTATCTGTCGCGCGAGTTTCTTTTTTGCTTTCATGGGATGTTCTTTTTTTTCGGAGAGTCGAGTTTCTAAAGCACTTATCTCATCCAGTGGTAGACTGGTTGCCAGAGTGAAGTACTGGACAATCAGTGGATCGTCAACCGCCATAACTTTTGCGTACATATCGTAAGGACTATCGTCTAGCCAAATTGCATTTCCCCAGGATTTACTCATCTTCCGTCCGTCATTGCCTTCAAGAATAGGAGTTGTGATGATAAAGGATTCTTTTTCCCGTAAATCTTTTTGAAGCGTTCTCCCCGCCTGCATATTAAATGTCTGGTCTGTTCCCCCAACCTGAACATCTGTGTCAAGATGATAACTATCGTACCCCTGCATAACGGGATAGAGGAATTCGTGAAGACCCACTCTCTTATTTTCTGTAAGTCTTTT
>JAHFKE010000064.1 GCA_023245515.1 Candidatus Levyibacteriota bacterium | reverse complement strand
TAAATGGTACCGCTTTTTCAACTCGTCCCGTTGTTGCGCTTATTGAGAATTATCAGCAGGAGGACGGATCAGTCGTCGTTCCTGAGGTGCTGAGAAGGTATATAGGTAAAGATATAATAAAACCCCGCACTACCTAACCCACTCCCAAATTTACAATTTACAAATTTCAATCAATGACCTAATGTTGCGTGTTTAAAAATTGATTCATTGAAAATTCAATGAAAATTAAAAATTAAAAATTATAAATTTAGCCTCAATTTAGCCTTGGAGAATGACCTCCCTCTTTTTATGAATTGTATTGATTAGTCAATCCAAACTATAGTGTTTGAGGCTAGTTATTTTTCTTGACAAATCTTATCAACGGTTACACTATTAAATTAAGCTAAAGATTTGAAAGGAGGTGAGTGACCATGGCAGCCAAAAAGAAAGCAGCAAAGAAAAAGAAAAAGTAGTTGAGTGAAGTTATTAAACTTTACCAACTGATCATTTGGTAAAACCCCTGTTCGGTTTCGAGCAGGGGTTTTTTTTGAAGCTGAATTGTGATAAGATTACTTATACATGTTGGGTTTCATCAACAAACTATTCGATTCAAACAATCGCGAAATAAACAAGCTCCAGCCGGTTGTTGACAGGATAAATAATCTCGAAGGAGACTTCAAAAAATTAAAGGATAAGGATTTCCCCAAGAAGACAGAGGAGTTCAAAAAAAGAATTGAAGGCGGAGAGTCGTTGGTCAGTATCCTCCCCGAGGCATTTGCGCTGGTACGTGAGGCAGCACGCAGAACGTTAGGGATGCGCCATTTTGATGTCCAGTTGATAGGGGCGATGGTTCTGGCAGAGGGCAAAATAGCAGAGCAGAAGACGGGAGAAGGGAAAACTCTCTCTGCGGTACCTGCATTATATCTCCACAGTCTTACAGGAAAGGGTGTACACTTAGTTACTGTAAATGATTATCTTGCGAGACGTGATGCCGGTTGGATGGCACCTATTTTTAATCTCCTCGGAATATCTGTTGCTTCAATAATTAATGATAGGTCCTTTATTTATGATCCTGAATTTACCTCCACTGATCTTACGGATTATCGCTTGTTACATTTGAAGCCAACAGGTAGGAAAGAGGCCTATGAGGCAGATGTTGTATATGGCATTAACTCAGAGTTCGGTTTTGATTATCTTCGGGACAATATGGCACAGGATATTAATAGCCTTTCTCAGAGGGGATATTACTATGCGATAGTTGATGAGGTAGATTCGGTTCTTATCGATGAAGCAAGAACGCCTCATATTATTTCTGCACCTGATGAGGCTCCGTCTCAGCGTTACTATGAATATGCAAAAGTTATCGAGAAGCTGACAGCCGATACCGACTATAAAATAGACGAGAAGCTTCGTACTGCTCATCTGACGGATCACGGAATTGCGAAAATTGAGAAACTCTATGGCGTCTCAGATATTTATGAGAAAGATTTTGATACGGTATACCACCTAGAGGCTGCTCTTAAAGCCAGAACGCTTTTTCATCGTGAGAAAGAGTACATCGTTAAAGACAATCAGGTCATTTTAGTAGATGAATTCACAGGGCGTCTTCTTGAAGGAAGAAGACTTTCAGAGGGAATTCATCAGGCAATTGAGGCGAAGGAGGGTGTTGCTATCCAGCGCGAGTCAAAAACCTTAGCCACTGTTTCGCTTCAGAACTATTTCCGTATGTATGAGCGCCTTGCGGGTATGACGGGAACAGCAGTAACGGAAGCAGAAGAGTTCCGCAAGATCTACAAGCTTGATGTTGTTGTTATTCCGACTCATCGTGAAGTAAAGAGGCAGGACTTTGCAGATGCAGTTTATAAGACAAATAGGGCGAAGGTTTCTGCTATTGTTGCTGAGATCGAAGAAGCTCACAAGAAAGGCCAACCGGTCCTGGTAGGTACTACTTCAATTGATAAGAATCAGATTATCTCAGAGCTCCTCAAGAGAAAGAAGATAAAGCATGAAGTTCTTAATGCGAAGAACCACCAGAAGGAAGCACAAATTATTGCAGACGCAGGTAAGAAGGGCGCCATTACTGTTGCTACCAATATGGCAGGACGCGGTGTCGATATCGTATTGGGTGGGGATACGCCTAAGAACGAGGATGGCACTGTCGATCAGAATACGGCTGCATATAAAGCGTGGAAAAAAGGACATGATGAAGTTCTAGAATCAGGCGGTTTATATGTTATCGGTACTGAGCGTCATGAGTCACGTCGTATTGATAATCAGTTACGTGGCAGATCAGGACGCCAGGGTGATCCTGGTGCATCGCGCTTTTTCGTAGCACTTGATGATGACATCATGAGACTTTTCGGAGGAGATAGAATTGCCGGACTTATGACTCGGTTTAATATGCCTGAAGATGTACCACTGGAGCACCCGTTGGTTTCCAAATCTATTGAAAATGCTCAGGTCAAGGTTGAGGGATTCAACTTTGATTCTCGTAAGCACCTGGTGGAATATGATGACGTCTTAAATAAGCAGAGAGAGATCGTGTACAAACTTCGCAGAAAGGTCCTTATGAGTTCTGTCAATCCCCCCCCTCGCCCAGGCTTCGAGGGGCAAGCTGAGGATGTTCTCAAGGATGAAGTACAGAAGAGAATTGATGCAGCTGTCATCTCGCTCGTCAATGTCTCTTTTGGAAAATCAGAAGATGGAAGCAGCTCCGTTAATGAAGATATTGCTGAGGGATTTGTCACAATTATTCCTTTTGATGAAGCCTCTAAGCAGCAACTGGTGAAACAATTAGAGCAAGCACATTCTACAGAGCAAAAGATCGAATTCCTTAGTAAGGTGGCACAGGATGTCTATGATAAGAGAGAAGAGCAATTTGGAAGTAAGATAATGCGTGATGTTGAGAAGTTCGTGATGCTCTCAGTTATTGATAATTTGTGGATGACCCATTTAGATGCTATTGATAATCTGCGTCAGGGAATCGGTCTTCGCGGATATGCACAAAAGGATCCATTAGTTGAGTACAAAAATGAAGCGTTCAAAATGTTTGAACAACTTATGTGGAGTATGGACGATGAGATTGTTCACAGAATCTATAAGATACAAATTCAGCAGGATCCTTCGGCCGGTCCGGGAGCTAGCGACAACCCGCCTCATGGAGTACCTGGTCATAGACATCCTTCGACACGCTCCGCGTCAAACGCGGCTGCGGCAGGACAAGGTGCCCACACCCATGAGGATGGCACTGTACATGAGGAAGAGGTGGCTTTGTCGGTAAGAAAACCAAAGAAAATGATCACTAATACTCCTGCGAGTGAGGTTTCAGGGGGGACAAATGAGCCAAAAGAGACAAAAGCATCAAAGATAGGGAGAAACGATCCCTGCTGGTGCGGAGCAACAAAACCAGATGGTTCACCCAAAAAGTTCAAACACTGCCATTATCCGATACTTGCAGATGGTAGTAAAGTTTGAGCGGAGTCCTCCTCAGATCGCTCTTTGAGCCGCGCTACGAATAGTAGGTAAGGCGAAAAGTAAAATCAGGAGGGCGGTTCAGGCAAAGAGTGGAAAAAATGTCACTATCCGAATCTTCCTGCATAAGCTATATTGTTAAGACTTAAGTACTCAGTTTATACTATAAAGATACCACATCTCAAAAAGATTATTGCAAAAATGAGAAAAGGATTTTTGTTCGTTGCGCACAAAAAAAGAGTAGAACTCTTACTGCTTTTTATACTGTCGCTCAGTTATATTATCTTCCATTTTTACCAAATCGGGGAAATATCAAATACTCTTGATGAAACTACAGATCTTAATAGCGTTAATTGCTATGTGCGAGCACAGAATGGTTTTTCCTGTAGAGAAGATATCTCTCAAACAAGATTTCCTTATTATATCCATGCTTCAGTGCAAAGTCTGACCCACAACGTCTTTGGACGAAAACTACATTTTATTATTAGCCTACTGTTCGGACTGTTCATACTTTTATATATGTATTTTTTTGCCAAGAAAGAATTTGGAGCGAAGGTTGCCTTTTATACAGCTATGCTTATGGCACTCTCGATTCCTTTACTTGCTTCATCTCGAATGGTACTTACTCACTCTGAAATAATTTTTACTACATTTTCAGTATTAACTGTTACAACTCTCTATACTGCATTGACAAAGAATAGCTATCGAACGTTTCTTCTGGCGGCTGTTTTTTTCGGGTTATCACTAAGCTCTGCTATTATCGGAATATTCCTTTTTGTATGGCTTGTCATCGTATATATTTTGTTCCGAGCGCCACGTAAAGCGTTTTATCCTAAAGACCTTCTTTTTATACCGCTTGCAGTCACTGTCTTCTTCACGACGTCCTTTGCTTATACTGACCCTCATATATTTAGTGCATTTATCAAAGATATTCTCGTAAGTCGTGTTACGCTTTTTCCTGAATGGAATTATATGCAGCTTGGAAGTCCTAGTAGTCCTTGGTGGTATTCATGGCTACTGTTCTTCGTCAAAGTAACACCTTGGTGGGGGGCCATGTATATCATCTCCATTATCCTGATATGGAAGAATAATTATGTGCATGAACCGCAGCGTACGTTTTTGTATGGTACTGCTATTTTCGTGTTACTCTTTCTTTTTATGAAATCAACAATATTTCATTATGATGCTCCACATCATCATCTGTTCTTTTATCCTTTTGTGTATCTAGCTATTGCCGTTGGTATCGTCACTATTCAGCAGAGTCTAAAAAGAAGGGGATTACATATATCTTTTAATATACTTATCGTATTCTTTTTTCTTTTACAAATGAGAGATATTTATACATTTTTTCCTAACTATTTATTCTACGGCGCACAATATGGATCAAATTTTATAGGTGAATTCTACGGTCCGGCGGTATTGCATTGTCAGGATCAAAATGCAATCAATAACGTAATGAAAAAACTTTCTTCCCAGGGCCAGAACCTCTTGGTTCTCAACAAGTCATGCTTCCAGGCACATTTGCCCCATACATATTTTCCAGACTACATTGTTGGTACTACGTATTATGCTTATGTTGATTATGTACATGCATATCATTATACCTCTGAAGATGTAGTAGACTATAAGAAATTTATTTCTCGGACCTGTACTCCTTACTATTCGTACAATTTCCCTTTGAATACTACAGTCTATTGGCTATATAAATGCGTAGAGTAGCTAGCTGGAATGGAAAAAGTGTCATTACCCTGCACTTGGGTGAATAAATGCTTTTTTCAAAGGTATCTAGACAATTCCCCTAGCATTATTTATCATGGATATATGTCTAAAGAGGCAGCCCGTTCTTCATCGCAACCCGATCCTACTTCTCTCATTAATCCAGATGGATCAATTCACGCTGCGAATCTTTGGTCAAGGTTTGGACTACAGGAAAGAGATGTGGCCAAAACAATCGAATATGGTGGCAATAAAGGTACAGTTGCTGAGATGTTAAATGATCAAAGATGTCCGGTTGGCGGTATGTTAGAAAGAACTTTTACGAAAAAAGGTATAACTGGCGTGGCAGAAAAATTTGGAGATTTGAGAGAAGAATATGAAATCAATCTCGGAGAGGTTTCGGCAGAGACAATAGTGATAAATCAAGACCCGGTGTTGAAGGCTGAATTAGAAGAGAGACTTACCCAGGGAAATGAAGGAGAGCGATTATCGGAAAACCAAAAAAAAAATCCGAAACAGAACCAGATATTTCCACCGATCCAGAGCCTCTAGAGGAGGAGTCTCTTTCTTCTCAGGACGAAACAATTGAATCTGCAAATACTCCTACTGATGATATTCAAAAATCTGTTATCGAACTTGCCGAAGAGTCTATTGTGAAGCGTGCTGCTGTAGATATTGAAGAGATTATTATCACTCATGCACCTGTAGATATTGAGCAATCTGGTGCTGCCATCGTTACAGAAAAATCTGAACAACTTGCAAAAAAGGGAGAGCAGGTAATTGAGATACCTGATGCTCAACCAGTTGAAGTGATCCCTCCGGCATATGGTGAATTCCCCGTAGCTCCTCCATTTAGTAATGAGGCAAATTCTGAAGTACGCACTGTTCAAGATGTTGATACTGGGATATATGTTCATGAGGAAGCAATAATAAGAGAGGCTCCAGGGACCGTTCCTGAAATTCCTGTTGAAGTTTTTGTATTAGAGCCGGAGGAACTACCTTTACCTTACACTGCACAGAATCAAGATAGAATTGATTTAATCCCATTTATAGTTGCACCATCACAATCAGATGAGCCACCTACTACTTTGCGCTCTCAGGATATCTTGCCAAAATTTGAACCACTGGAAGAACAGGATATCATTCTCGGTGGAACATCTCAGATGTCTAGTATTCTTGTCGAAGAATCGTCTCCAAATGATATGGAAGCTGCAGATGGTAAT
>JAHFKE010000007.1 GCA_023245515.1 Candidatus Levyibacteriota bacterium | reverse complement strand
GTTTTGGGGGCTCTATTTTTTTGCAGCCGATAAAAGGAGGTATTGGGCAGAAGTCGATCAACGTTTCTGTCTGACCCTGGGTTACCGTCTGGCTCTTACTGCGAGGGTCTCCGCCTCCACGACTATCGGGTCCCCCATGTTCGCCTCCACCTGATCCACTTCCTCCGCCAACACTTCCTCCACCACCCCCGGTTCCTCCTCCACCTGATCCACTTCCTCCGCCAACACTTCCTCCACCACCCCCGGTTCCTCCTCCACCTGATCCACTTCCTCCACCAGCGCCGCTTCCCCCACCCGTATTGCCACCACCACCCGAGTTGCCTCCGCCCGAACCCGGATTACATCTTTCTGGATGTGCGGCACACTCGTTGTTCTTATTACAAAAATTACCATAACAGACTCCCGGTTGACTTGGCGGCTTAGCAGGAGGCGCAGGGGGTTTTGGGGGCTCTATTTTTTTGCAGCCGATAAAAGGAGGTATATTACAAAAATCAATAGCGTAGGAAGCCTTGAGGGTGGTGCTGGTATCGTAGGTAATATAGAAGCTGGTTACGACTGAAATCGCCACCAAGCCCATCACTAGAAAGGAGTTTTTCATTCTACCAGCATTGCATATTGTAGGTAAATTTGCAAGAGGAGTAGGGTCACTTATGACCTGGATTGTTCTTTCTAGTTTCCGGTATCTCCGCCGCTTCCCCCACCATTTTGGTCACTGCCCTGGCTGCATTCTTCCGCGTTGCCACTTTCGCCCTTTGCTTCAGCCTCGGCAAAAATAACGACATGGTCGTTGTCTTTGGTAGCTTTAAGTGAGAGGGCTACGGTGCCGTCCTGCTTCAGTGTCCATGTTACCGTGCGGGATCCTGCATCGTACTTTCCGTCATTGTCTGCCGACTGGAATTCTGTATCGTCGGGAATGTGGGTCGAAATCTTAATTTCTGTCGGTTTCTTGTTATCACTCACGTCTATTGTATACTCCAGCTTATCGCCATTACTTGCCTTCTCAGGGCCGGACATGGTTACGTTAAGTCCCTCCTGACAAGTTGAACTCCCAGAGATAATCACGATGAGAATCATCATGGTCATTATGATAAAAAATACAACGCATAGGGCGGCAATCAGAGCCCACTTAGCCCTCTTGCCCCATGTCTTTAGGTATTTTTTCGGATGGCGTATGAACTGCTGTGCTTGATCAGCTACTTCCATAAGACCCGCAACCACAGTCCCGACACCATAAGTAGCAGCTCCGCTGAGTGCGATAAGTCCCTGAATGCCCCGCTTGACACCCTGTTTTGCTAGCTGTTTTGCCCCATTTTTTAGAGCGCTCTTGGCCCATTTTTTCGCAACTTTTTCTAGTGCATCCTTTGCAATCTTACCTACTTTGCTTTTTACCTTATCGACGACTTTGTTTTTCAGGTTTTTCGCTTTGTCTTTTATCTTGCTAGTTACTCCCTGCTTCAGCTTGTCACCCAAACTAGGTCCTTTGGGGCGCTGTTGGGGCTTTTGTTTTTGTAGGATGTTAGGGCGGGAATTTTGTGGGGGAGGTTGTCCTTGGGGCTGCTCTCTAGGTCCAGTATTTTCCTGACCATAGTCTTCATCATTAGGATTCATAGTTTAATAATAGCAAAGCTTATGCCTCAGGCAAAGCGGGAGATTGTACCGTGGGGGGTGCAGTCGGGGCTTGAGAAGTCGGAGCGCCTGGGAAAGGAGCCTGAGTGAGAGGTGTTGTTGATGCTGCTGCTGGCGTGATTGGTGCAGGCACTGTAGAAATTGTGGGCGTTTGGGCTTCGGTGGGTTGGGGAGCGGATGGTGAAGCAAGTTCTTCTGTGGGCTGCCCAGGCAATGTTGCATCAAATGAGACATTCGTTCCTGGTAATGGAGCGCCAGGAGCTGCGGCTTGAGCAAATGGATCAGGGGGCTCACTTTGTCCTTCGGGTGTTTGTTCCAAGCCTGCTGAAGGATTAGTATTTTGCTCAGACAAGTCTCCCTCTTGAGGGGCGGCTTGCATAGCGGCTTCTTTAGCCTCTTTTCTTTTGAGGATTTCCATAGGATTGGAAGTGATAAGATCGTGCTCAAATGGGGCGGCAAAAACTTTTAGCGCAACGTGATTACGCCCAGCGAAAAAGAGGCCTTCTCCTACGTCTGCAGAGAGGAGTAGCGACTTCTCACTCTCTGAAAGATAGAAGGTGTCTGTTATGATATCAACTTCAGCCGGTCCCTGCTTAAGGAGCACTTGAATTGAAGAGTTAGTCAGAACAGCTTTTCCATAGTCATTTTTGAGGAAATCCTCAACGTCCTGCGTAGCTGTGGTCATACCGAGGAAGTATTTTCTCGCACGCTTTGCGACAGAGTAGACGAAGGCTGCTGTATCGGGGTATTTCATCATGTACCATCCTTCATCAAGCACCAAAATACGCTTTTTTAAGCTTCGTCTTACTTTTCTCCATACGAAGTCGAGGATAACATGCATAGCCACGGGACGCAGTGCCTCTTCAAGATTCCTGATTGAGAAAACAGTCAGGGGATTGTTGATCTCAAAGTTTGATTGCTGGTTAAAGATACCCGAAGAACTTCCCTTAATAAATTTCTCAAGGGTGTAGGCGAGTTCTTTTGCAGGTTGCGTTTCCATACCGAGAAGAATTTTGTAGAGATCCTCCATAAGCGGTGGTTCTTTTTTCTGTGTTTCAGGATCGATGGTGATTCCCTTTGATCGGTACGTCTCTATGAGCCCTCTGTCTAGAATAGCTTCATGTTCAGCATCAAGCTCTCCTGTGATAATTTTGAGGAGGCCGTGTAGGGAAAGTATCTTTACGCCTAGTTGGTTTTCTCCTTCTTCATACACGTCTGCAAGATCAAAAGGATTGATCTTTACAGCAGAGCGGGGAGAGAAATCCACGACTTCGCCTCCGAGAGTTGGAGTAAGCGTCTCATACTCTCCCTCAGGGTCGATGACCAATACTTCAGCTCCCAGCATGAATTGTCGCATGATTTCGAGCTTGATAGTATATGACTTTCCTCCTCCGGATTTACCGAGGACGACTTCGTTCGCATTTTCAAGCGTGAATCTGTCAAAGATGATAAGTGATCCATTTTGCTGATTTACTCCGTACATGACGCCCTTGTTCTGCGTAAGGATAGCGGAGGTGAAAGGAAATGTAGAGGCAAGAGATGAGGTGTCCATGTTGCGGTTGATAAATAGTCTGTCCATTCCCATCGGAAGCGTTGATTTAAAGCCTTCCTCCGATTGGAGCGTTGCTATCTTTCCCGTGAGAAGAAGAGAGCCAAGTGCCACCTGCAATTCTTTTACTGTCTCTCTTAGTTTGGATGGATCCTCATCAGAAACGGTAATATAAAAACCGAATTGAAAAAAACGCTCAACTCCTTTTGCCAGTTCTTCTTGTAGTCCGAGTGCGTCTTCAAGTCCTGCCTGAACTGAAGGGTCAGCTACCTTTCCCTGTTCAGCATCTGAAGCAAGTGTTGCCTCCATTTCTCCAATTTTTCTTTTGAGATCAGCTAAAACATCAGCTGAGGAAGTCGGGTAGCAAAACATAGAAATGTCCATGGTGTGGTCGTAATCGATAATGGATTCTAGCCAGCCTGGCGACACATAGCGGGGATAGCCGGCGATAAAAAGCGTTGTATAGAACGCATCGCCCACTCTGATATAGCGGAAGTCGACCTCAACGGAAGATGGGGCAATAATGTCGATAATTGAGGTTAATCCCTTCTCGAGTGATTGCATAGCAAGGCTTTTGAGGATTTGTTTTTGGTTTGGCTGCTCCTTTACTACTGGTTTAACAGAAGCAGTGGGCTGGGGTGGTTGACCCGCGGTTGGAGCTGATGGTTTTTTAGAAAATGGTAATTTCATTTTTCTCCTCCTGCAATTATTGGCGCTTCCGCCCCTGCTTGTATTTGGTCAATTGCCATTTCTGCGGTGGCGCCTTCGTTGTATATTTCGTAGAACAATTTTATGAGATCTTCTTTCTCAAGAATACGGGCTGATGTTGCAAATTTCTGTAGTTGTCCGATGATGGACCTGGCTTTTGTTTGCAGTGCCTTGTCAGCATTGGCAACGAATGCGTCAAGATGTGATCTGCCCTTTTGTTGTGATTGAATAGCTGCCCCAACTCCTGCCTCAAGAGATGAGAACGGAATAACGATATAAAAGGCCTTGTTCAGAACGACATTAACGGTCACCATCTCTTGTACGAAGGTACGGTAGTATTCGATGTACGATTTTAGCTGGGGATTTTTTGTGCGCTCTGCTATGTGATCGAGGTCTTTCAGATAGGCAGATATGTCTATTCTCTTATTTCGAACGAGAATTTGAATAGGAAAGGAGAGTGAATTTAAGAGTGAAGCAAAGGCAAAAACACGCATATCCTGTTCCCTTTTTGAAAGAAGGGAGAAATTGCTTGAGGTCACCTCAATAATCATGCAGGCATTATTTCCCTCCAGAACAACCAGATTATTTGCGAAATCTACTATTTCGGTAAACTTTTGTGTTGTAGCGTGAATTTTTTGGGCAGCCATAGACTAAATAAATTTCTAATTTCTAATTTCTAATTTCCAAAGAGTTCTCATGGTTAACTAAAAAGCTGTTTTCTAAGCTCCTCGCGTGCGTCGTGAGAAATGATCTCAATGGGCATTAGAATCTGATCGTTGGTTATGAGCTGAATCTTATCAAAGGTGTTTAGTTTCTTAGGGTCCTCAAGCTCAATGGTGTATGTGTCGACCGGAAGAGCGGTTGCCGAGGCAAATTGTCCTAAGGCATTGGTTTTAAATGCGCGCACAGGGTTATTATTCTTGTCTTTTATCTCAACGAGTATGTTTGGGAGGACGTTGCCACGAGGATCTCTTACTATGCCCACAACCACATTTGGGGTGTCGGAAACTCGCAAGAGACCTACTCCTTGTGGAAGTGTTTTGAGAAATGATGCCGGCTGGGGTGTTTGAGTTGCGACTGGTGATGGTAGTATGACGGCCGGTATTGGTGCCACCATTTTTCCTGGTGTCTGAGTTACTACTTGAGGAGCTTGGGGCACCTGGTGTGGGACGGTCTGTGCTACTGGATTGGTTGTCGCTACTGTAGGAGTAGGAATCTGCCCTTTTAAGTGCAGGATCTCAGCTTCTAGCTGCTGTTTTTGTAGATGTATTTGCTTAATTTGCTGTTCAAGCTCCAGAACTTTGTGGTATGCAGAGGGCACATGTGTTTGCTCCTCCTCCTTTTTAGCCGTTTCCAGTTGTTGTTCAAGCAGACCTTCTTGTTTTTGAAGCGCTTGGGTGCTTTGGGGGAGTGAGCTTGCAGTTGTCATCTGAGGGCCTGCGATCTGAGTAGTAGTGTTTAAGGCTGCCGAAGAGAGGGCGCTAAGGAGTTGCGCTTCTTTTTCGTCTAGTTTATTTTTTGCTCTTGGTTGATGACCAAACATCAATGTCTCCATCCGCTGTTGCTTTTTTTCGGGCATGCTTATTTGGGTAGGGCCTGTTTGGGCAACTACGGGGGCCATATCAAGCTCTGAGAATCTTAGCGGGTGGCCTTTCCTACGGTAAACATATTGATTTGGAGAAAAGAGTGCTTTAAAGAAATTGTTCGTCATTACATCGACCGGTCTTCCTTCGATAGGTACAAAGGCTATGACAACGCCTCCTATGCCGAAAAGAGGGATAAATACCAGCTTAAATAAGAAGGCAAATGATCCATGGAGCGGGAGATAATAGAGGATGACTGCGGCAATAACTCCGACTGCTACATAGCCAAATTGCTTGACCGTCATGGTCCCTATAAGCTTAAACTGAAAGCCTGTAACGTCTTGTGGTATCGGATGTTGGTCCATGGTCTCAAATAGTGTATAACGTGAAAAATCCTAATACAAGGTCATCAAAATAGGTCAAAAGGGGGCGATTCTGTGAAAAGTTATAAGGCTAAAAAGTAAACCCTCCCTCCTTGGCTCTTTATGCTAAGAGTAAGTTTTGTCTGCGGTGGGAATTCGAGGAGTGATCAGCAGTCAAAGCCAAATTTGGTTATGCAGGCCTGAGTTCCTGTAAGGTAGCCTATGAAGTAGATTATCCCAAAGGAACAGAGGACGAGGACGAGTCCCATTATGGCATAGGTAAGTGTCTTTCTTGCAGCATCGACTTGTTTGGGATCACCACCCGACATGATGAACTGAGTTCCTGCCATAACGATAAGGAAAGCTGTGACGATGCCCACGAACAGCAATGCTGCAGCAACAACATTATGGAAAACCACAGGAATACATTTAAGCGTTGCAACATTATTGCTATCAACACAACTTCCCCAAACTTGAAACATATATCTAGCTTAACAAATAAAAACAGAGGAAATCAATAGTAGAAAAAGAGCGAATTGAAACAAATAGAGTAGGCAAGACTAAAGAGAAGGAATTCTTGGAAGCTCAAGCTTTCTGATATCCAGTCCGAAGATACTCAGGGCAAGAGAGAGAACGAAGAATGAAAGGAAAGCGATAACCAATCCGATGATAGCAGCTATGATATGATTCCTTGCACTTTCAACCTTTGCCTTATCTCCTCCTGATGTAACCCATTTAATACCACCGAAGACGAGATAGAAGAGGGAGATAACGACAGCTATGATAAGAAGAAAAGTGACACCTGCCCCTACGATTCCTCCCAAATTTCCTGCGTTAAGGTTACAAAGTTTATTAAATTGACTTCCTGATCCTTGGCATGGGTCAATGTTTTGTGCAAATGCTGGAAGGGCAAAGGCGAGAGGTGCGATGGCTCCTGTGGTTACTGCGATTAATCTTTTAACATTCATAAGTATGTATCAATCATGTAATAATTTTTTTTGCTTGTCAATACATCAAAATGTCTCAAAAATTAACTCTTCACTCCTGGGCCGATATGTGCTAAAATCATGAAGTTGGTTTTGTAATATTTATATGGCAAAAAAAGGAGAACACAGAATAACACTCGGTCTTGTCTGCTCTGTTTGTAAGAATAGAAATTATGTCACGACCAAGAATAAAATGGAAACACCTGAGAAACTTCTCTTGAATAAATTCTGTAGGCATTGCCGCAAGGTAGTACCACATAAGGAATCAGAGAAGTTAAAATAGTTCGCAAGTGCGATAGCTAGTAGCGTATGGTGAGAGAATTGGCTTACCCTACGCTTTTTTTGTATAATATAAGAATCTAGGGGCGTGGTGAAACGGCTATCACAGCGGACTCCAAACCCGCTTTTCTCGGTTCGAATCCGGGCGCCCCTGCACATCGCTACGCATTTCCGGTTTGAGTAGCACATCATAGGGCTGTCTGAAGCCAAATTCTAGTTTTTTATCCCTCAAAATGAGGTTCCAACCGACTGTTCGTATTAATTCTCGTTTTGCTTCCATATCTCTACTCTCCATTACTTCCCGTGCATGAAACGCCGTTTCAAAGAATCCCTCTGCTAGTTCTAACCAATTACTTGCAGATTGTTCTCTGTCTTCTATCTTTTCCTTCAGCCGTAACTTTCTCTCAATAAATAACTTCTTTCGTGACGCGTATTCCTCTTGAGTAACTTCTTCATTTAGCCTCATTTCTAACAACTTGGACAGCTTCTTATCTATTCCTGAAAATTCAAGTTCTAACTTAGTTCTAATATCAAGAGTAGACTCCATCTCGTGTTTATTTTTTGCTTTTAGCAATTTGACACCTAATTCCCAAACCTCCCTATCAATACTGACTTTAGAAATATTTTCATATAGCATCTCTTCAAGCTCTGGCTCTGTAACTCCTGGCTCATCACAACGACCTCGTCGACGGGTACAGTGGTAATATGTGTAACTTGCATCTCTATTTGTTCTTGCATAATGTTTTGTTTTCGTTTCTGCTGTAATGGCGCATCCACAACCGGCACATTTCATCAACCCTTTATAAGCGTGTATCCATTTCTGTTTTCGTGGCTTTGATCTATCTTTTAAAACTTCTTGTACCTTATCGAATAAGTTTTTGCTTATCAGTGGTTCAAAACTACCTTGATGCTGTTCTCCTGCGTGCTTATAGACTCCATAATATACAGGTAAACGAAGCAAGCGATATATTTCGCTTTTCAAAAAAGTCTTTCCGCTTACACTTGTTAAGCCCCATTCATGCACCGATTTTAATATCTGTAAAACAGAATATTTCCCTGTAGCATATTCCTCAAACGCTTTTTTTATTAATGATGCTTTTGCAGGATCGGGAATAATATTTCTTGATATTCCTACTTGTGCATTCAAGTATCCGACCGGTGCTCGTCCTAAAAATTCACCACGAGCATATTTTTGCCGGTTCCCTCGTTTTACGTTAGAGCTTATTTGTCTCGAGAAATCGTTTGACATGCCAAAAAGCACATAAAGCATCATACGGTTATCTTCTTGTCTAAATATTTCGTATGGAGTGCGTATTTCTTGCAGAACTTTATCATCAAGGGCTTGGATCATTCTACCGCCGTCCAAGGCATTCCTAGCAAGCCTGTCCGGCTTCCATGTGAGGATAGCATTAGCAACACCTTCTTCACACAAACGCATCATTTTATCGAAAACAGGTCGACCAAGTTTATATGCAGATTGTGATTCCTCAAACACTTCTACTATGTGCAGATTATTTTGTTTTGCAAATTCCATGAGCTCCCGACGCTGCGCTTCTATTGATAACGCCTGCCGATCACGAGCTTCAGATGACTTCCTACAATATATGAAATATTTTAATTTGCTCTCCATAACGGTATTATAACTACTGTATTAAAACAATTAACGGTAATTATTACCATAACTATATTATTACTTTATTATAAGAAAACAATTGTTATATTACAGTAATACAATATAGTTATTATACTAGGTATTTGTATACTCTTTAACGAGGTCGACAATTTTGTTTTGTAATTCGTGCCATAAATCAATATTTTTTATTTCAAATAACCAGTAACGGACTTTCCCTTTACGAACAGATGGAGGATTAACAATCCAAACAGGACTCATAGAGTATTTTGTGGAGGTATAAAGACATAGAAACCCTCTGATTTCAATTACTCCTTGTATAAGGACATTTACTATTACATGGTTTTTATTCCTATCGTATTTCTTAATCTTAATCTCAAAATCTCTAATATTCATATTATCTTGAAAAAATCCTGTTTTTTAATAGATTCATAGCTTCATGATACTGGCGTGCGTTTACAAGGAGTTGACCAAAGAAAAACTCATTTGAAACTTTTTCGCAACCTTCTTTATCGTTGAATATAAACCAGCAAGTAGACCCTGTGCGTTCAAGCCTGACGAGTTTTTTACTTTGAGTGATTAAAGATGCTGCTTCCGCTAAATCCCGTGTTTTATATTCATTTACCATACATTTGATTTTGTTTTAATTTACATATCGTCTCTATCCCTGAGACTAAATTATTTGCAATTTCGACAAGTTCTTCATCATTTAATTGATGCCCATATCGAGGTTCAAATATAGTTTTTACTCCCTCTTTTAATTCCGCAGTAAGCCAATTATTGAGCATAGATAGCTCTTTTATAACAAATGCTTATAGCAGAGCAACTTTACGAAAATAGGAAAAACGAGGCTGTAAGATAAAAAAGAATGGTTCTAAAAAACGGAAAATAAACTTAATTCAAAGGCATAAGGAAGTAAGAATTGTTGTGTCTCCTTTTTTTAATTGTCCAACCAAACATGTTAACTTTATATTTTAGTTGTTCAAGTAAATTTTTCTTAACTTGAACATTTATTTCTTTTTGAATTATTTCTCCAGAAACCATTTCAGGATATTTATCAAGCAAAATTTTTATGAATTGTCTTTTATGAGCATCCGCTCTCTTAGGAAACATCGCAGGTAATGCCTCTTTTAAAGACTGGGTAAAAACGATATTATTTCTATCCTTGAACCGCTTAACCTCTTTCTGCTTTTGATTAAATCGTCCTTCAAATAATTGTGGATTTATTGTGATTGAGAAGTTGTTATTATCGTCCTCAATCTGGTCACTAAAACTTTTCTGAGAATCCGATGTGTAAAGATTTCCGTGCCCCTCATATTCCAGTTGAAAATGATTGAGTATATCTTTTAACGTCCAGTCGCTAATATAACTATTCTTTATTTCCCTTTTTGTTTTGACAATACCAGTCTTTATTCGTTTCGGGAAAGAGAATGTGTAGTCAATGACATTTCCTGCAACATCATTAGGATGATTCTTTGCATAATTTTTTATATTATCCTTTATAGACCTAGCAAGTATTTGCACCAGTATATCTGCTTGCCGACATCGTAAAAAGTTAATGTCCACATTATTCATATCAATATAAATTTTTGTGTAGTAGGGTACTACATCTGTTTAATGAATTTCTTAAACAAATTATTGAAATTCTGAGCTTCTTGACTATCAGGATCAATCGTTCGTTCCGGTGTTGTATCGGTAACCTCTAGCTTCATTTCTTCTGCCTTATCCAAATTATCCAGTGAGTCGATGTATTTTAGCGCAGTTGCCCTTGCTTGCCAATCAGGAGCTTCTACAGCGTCTTTCCCAATAGATTTAGTAGCATACACCATCTTAGCCCACATCGTAGCTCTTTTAGCATCACCAGCACCGGACTGTTTTATTTTTTTGAGGAATTGCCGTCTTTTCCGTTCGATAGCGTTCGATTGTGTCTCTGCAATCCTATGAACAGTGTCTTTACTTTTTATGGACGTGCCTTCAATAGCTTGTGAGTAACTTTCCCCTTGAGCAAGACGCTCAACAACTAGGTCTTTATCTTGAGGCAAGATGTGATTCATTCCCATAGCGCCATTATACAATGGTACGAAAAAAGAAGCATCTTTTAAGTTATAGACATGCTGTTTTTAAATTAAACAATTAGTTCTTATCTATTTGAGGCTTACGAATAACTGCTTTTATCATTCCAATTACACCAAGTATCAACATCAAGAAGCCGCCTAATTCGATAGCAGTACCCAGAGCTCGACCTATTTCATACATTGGATAACCCAACGCTGAAAAGAGAGCGGGTACAATGTTTGCCGCAACAAGACAAACCACAAATAAAAGTAACATCATTTTCCAAGACAAATTCTTTTTCATAAAAAAACACCCCATTTCAATAATCAGCTTTCGCTAATTTATTTACTGTTCACTATTTCAACCAGATATTTTAATCCACCTTTATAAAGTGGAATTCCGAGAATATACAGTAATATTGATTTTATTGCTTCAAGAACGACAAAAATAAAGGCAAAGCCTACGACTGCATACAAAAGAACACTTTCCCAACTCCCATAATTGTTATACAAACGCTCAGTTTTAAAGTTTGTGTTAAGAACAGAAACAGTTAAATTAGTCCCGTCATTTCCATAAGCACAGAGTTTTTTAAGATACTCCTTTTCACTATCAGTGAAATATACTTTATGGAGAATAGAATCCAACTTTTTGGGCTCAAATTTATATGTTTTTTTGTTATCACAAACAATCCGTATATTATACAAATCCTCAGAAGTTACGGGGTGTTGCATATACGATAATAAGCCAACTAATGTTAGGGAAGCCAACCACGCAAGGACATATACTGCCTTTAATGCTCTCCACCACATTTTTTCAGAAAGATTACCTTGGTGTTTCATATTCATATTATTGAACCCAACCACTTATAGGATTGTAATATAAAGGCTCTACTTTGTCAAGCAAAGTTGTGGCTAAATATAAAATCTATCGCATGGCGATTCTTTGACTGATATTCTAACCTCAAAGATGAGATGGGATATAAAATCAATCAACAATTAGGGGATAAAATTGCCCGAGAAAGAAAAAAGCGCGGTATGACGCAGGAAGACCTTGCAGCACGAGTAAAGGTACAGACTGCCACTATAAGCAATATTGAGCGTGGAGAGACAGACACATCGATCTATACGGTATATAAAATTGCCGACGCCTTCAAAATGCACATCAAAGAACTTTTTGTCTTCCGTTAGACTTTCCCCTCTGCTATAATTTCGTAAATTGTAAATGCAAATTGTATATTTCCCCTACCTACATCTTGATAACCTTGACGAGATCAATTTCGGAGATATTAAGATATGGAACTTTGAACGCAAGGCTGCCGCCACCCCCAAAAACATAAAAAGGTAATTAAAAATCCATAAAGCTATGTTCAAAAAGTTATTTAATAAAACAATTGATAAGTTTATAAATCTCACTGATACCGTTACTACCACCGACAGTCTCAATATAATTGCGAGAGATACCAATGGCAATACAAAAGCGATCCGTGACGTAGCGGATGACCATGAGCTAGCAGCAGACTTTAATGATGGAAAAGTTGACGAAAAATACACAGTAAAACAAAAACCAAAGAGAACTTTAAGTAAGCAAGAACAAGAAATACGCGTAGCCAATAGATTTTTAACGGCATTTAATAATAAAACTGGTAGAAAGTTTATAGTTGCTCAAGAGCAACCGGAGACTGATAGCCATATTGATGTTATAGTCGTAGAAACTGATACAAACGAAGAAATCGCCTTGCAAATAAGAGTATCCGATGATGAGCCCTGGAGAGAGCTAGGAAAAAATAAATACTTTGAGCGTCATGGTACAGGATTTGACAAGCACCACGACGCTACAAAAAGAGCTATCGAAAGCAAGTTGAAATATCCCGTCGAGCTTCGCCAAGAAACTATTTTATTACTTGATGGTTGGTTAGGAGTACGTGTCGAAGACTTACAGCATTTTATTGAAACCGAAATGGAGTTTTTGGAGTCAACAAGGTATAAAGAGATATGGTTTGTGGGAGGTTTACCGGAAACGACTGTCAATCTCTATAGGAGGTAATATGAAAACTGACTCACCAAATAGATCATCTTCAACTCTTACCGCGAGTAGTAAGCTATCGCAACTTAATACCGGATTACTTTTTTTTAGTATCCAAAAAGAAATGGAAGAACCCGCCTACACAGCAATGGACAGAATTACTAAAAATCGTAAAGTTGTTTCGAGAAGACAAGAGTATTGCAGTGATCTTGAAAGAGTAATTGATGAAGTAAAATTGACGACACATTTACTTTCAGAGGTTAAAAATGAAATAAAAATCGATGAAAAAGTTCATCAACCCGAAGAAGTAATCGGTTATTATAACGGTATTTTTTTGGATCAGGTTCATCAGATTAAAGATAAACTCTTTCGGATGATAGCACTCCTACTCTTAGTACCAGAAACCGCACAAGATAATCAAAAAAAAGATCCAAAAGATATAAAGTATAAACCTTTTATGGATAAAAACGAGGCTGAATTGAAGAAAATTGATATCTATGACCGACTGGCAGAATGGAGTTCAGGAAATCTGGCAATAGCTTTAAATAAAAGAACCAATCACCATCATTTTGTTAGCACATTAAGACAAAATGAAGATTTTCAAAAAATTAAGATGTCACGAATGATGCTTAATCCTACCCAACCGGTCATGTTAAGCGAGTACGGTAAAAAAAAGATGACTGAGATTGGTGAAGAATCCTTTAAGAAATGGCAAGAAGAAATTGGCAAAAAGCAACAAACTACGATTGATGAAATGGTTCAAAATATAGAAGAAATTGCAGGAAAACTTATCAAGCATTTCAAAATCCCCACAGACCCTAAAGATTTAGCACCGACAGCAGCTCAATACACCGATTTTTTGAGTTCTTTTGATATCGAAAACAATGCCAGAGTGGAAAAAATTGATCCACTTGTCAAAGAAATAATTGACGATTTTGTAGAGTTTTGTAAAGAAAATATCAAAGAAAAACTTGTATCAATCTATTTAGTCGGAAGTTGTGGCCGAGGTGAGTTTATTCCTGGCAGTTCGGATATAAACTTGTATGTTATTACAGATACACCTGATTATGGCTCATACTCTAATGACACTGTTAGACCCATGAATGTTACTTTTTTAAGCAAGAACGAGTTTTTTGCCGAAGAACATAAAAAGGATAGGTTCATCTGTTATTCTGATGGCCTTTTACTTTTGGGAGAAAAAATAAAGTTTGACAAAAAAGAATTTCCTAAACCCGGCACTCTTTTGACTCTATTACTAAACCGAGGTTTTATAGAAAAACTTGAACAGATTAAAAAAGAAGTGGCAGCTTTGGATAATCCTAATGAAGAAGCATTGCGTTCATATACATTGAAAGCAGCGAAGATCGTGATGGATTGGGATTTTGGTGTCGCAATGGCAAATAAACCATTTTATACAGCAAGCAGAAATGGAAAGTTAGCTTATACAAAAGAAGCATGGCCAAATGAAAGAAGAACAATTACAATTGAACAGCTTTATAAGGATAATGCCAGTGTTCGACCGAAAGATTTTCCGTTGCTAATTGATGTTTTCTTTGAAAATGCAAAACCGAACTATCAAAAACTACTTGATGTAGAAGCGGAAATAATTAAGGATTCTTGATAACTTTTTTGTATAAAATAAGTTCCAACAAAGTTACTTAGCCCCTGCCCAACTTCGCCAAGGCTTCGTTGGGCTAGCCCAACAATATATAGAAGCCTGAAGAAGTTGGCCCTCCGTAGCTTTCTCGCCATCCATAGCTTTAGCGAAGGATGGAGCGTAGGAGGGAATATCATGTACTACACCTACCTTCTAAAATTATCAAATGGAGACTATTATGCTGGTTCTTCTGAAGATCTCAGAAATAGAATTAAAGATCACCAAGAAGGAAAAAATATCTCCACGAAACCATTTCGTCCAGTAAAACTTGTCTACTATTGTGCATTTAATACAAAAACTCAGGCAATAAAATTTGAAATGTATCTTAAGTCTGGTTCAGGAAAAGCATTTCGCAATAAGCATCTAGCTTAATCTCGAATTCTGCCCAAAATGCCTTACCCGCAACGGTACGTTAGAACTTCTGATATAATCTAACTCATGAAGAGCAAAAAAAAACAAAATAATTACCATTCCTATCTGAAGCTTGGAATTATACCTGGTACGTTATTAATCATAATCGCAGTTGTTATCTTAACATCCGTAGTATTTTTTAACCCTCTTACTTCTAAAACTCCTAATTGTGATACTGTTTATTCAAATGCTAATCAAACAACAGTAAAAAATTCCACTGGAAAATTTGCTATTTACATGCCTCCTTCATGGACTATAACACAAAGTAGTGACTTTTCCACACAGTTTTATTTATTTGACGATCCTGCGAAAGAAACGTTACCTGAAATTGGAAGTATCTCTATCTATTCGGATCATACAAAAATAAAAGCGCAAAAAATGTGGGAAGATTTTCAAAAAAATAAAAAAATGTTTGAAGCTTATCACTATATTACCAATACTAAACAAGTCTCACAGGATATAAATTGTCACCCAGCTCAGGTGATAACATATCAAGAAAACCGAACCTTAGCTGGTGGTCAAAAAGTAAATCTTTCTAATAAGCTTATCTATATTGATTTTGGAAAACATGGACATGCTTATCTATCAATAACTTGGTCAAATGATAATCCGCAAGCACAAAAGGATATCGATACATTTATTACTAGTTTAACATTTGAAAACTATGATAAATATCCTGCTCCTAAAGCGACAAGGTGGAAAACAATTCAAAATTCTACCAAACAAGTTAAACTCTCTCTACCTAACTCATGGCTTATTCCTCTAGGAGTATTTGGTACCTCAAATTATTTGCAATATAATGATGGTTCAAACAATGATTTTTTTGGAAATGTCATTGAAATTCAGATCAATCTTGGAGAAGCAGCAAAAGAAAGAAAAGAGATCTACGACACTTCTGACGCGGATTATTTTTCAGATCAGCACAAATCCACATCGACTTTTAATGGATACCCTGCAGAAGTGACAACTTTTAAAGAGAAACGAATAATTAGCAAAGATCTTGTGGTTGACCGTACCCATAAAAATTACTATATAACCCTAGGCAATAATAATTATGTTTATGTTTCAACCCAGATAGCAAACGCATCACGCGAATATGAACCGGAGATGAATCAGGTTCTCTCAACAATACAATTTTCTAAATAATACGTTCCAACATTTTATCCTGAGCTGGCCGAAGGAAAGTTGCTCAGACCCTGCCAGCCTTCGCTAAAGCTTCGGCTGGCAAGCCGAAAATAATAAAGAAGGTTGTCCTCCGAAGCCTTGGCGAAGGAGGAAAAGTATGTATTACGTCTACCTCCTCAAGCTTTCCAACAATGATATCTACACGGGTTCCGCGAAAGATTTAATCACAAGGATAAAAGATCATAACGAAGGAAAAAATATTTCTACCAAGCCATTTCGTCCAGTAAAACTTGTCTATTACTGTGCCTTTCCTACCAAAACTCAAGCTATTAAATTTGAAATGTATCTCAAATCAGGATCTGGAAAAGCATTTCGCAATAAGCATCTAGCTTAATCTCGAATTCTGCCCAAAACGCCTTACCCGCACCGCTATGCTATAATTTATCCACTATGAAAATTGGAGTTATTTTAGGAAGCATCAGAGAAATCAGACGTGGTGGTAGAGTTGCCAAATGGGTCATGCCACAACTTGCACAATTTAAAGAGGCAGAATTTGAACTTCTTGACCTCAGGGAGTACCCCCTTCCATTCTTTGACGAATCAAACTCTCCCGAAGGATTAAAAGGCAATTATTCCAATCAAGTTGCCAAAAAATGGTCAGAAAAGATTGCATCAAAAGACGGATTTATTATCATTGCTCCTGAATATAATCATGGAACATCAGCGGTATTAAAAAATGCACTCGATTGGCTCTATTATGAATGGGTGAAAAAACCTGTGGCATTTATCAGTTATGCCCCTGGTGCAATCGGTGGAACCCGTGCGGTTGAACAATTACGACAAAACGTTATAGAGCTTCAAATGGCTCCACTTCGAGAAGCAATTCATATTACCTATGTTCTTGATAGCTTAGATGAAAATGGACAGGTATTAAAAGGTCACTGGAATGAACGTCTTGCTAAATTGATAGATGAACTTCTCTGGTGGACAAAAGCTCTTAAAGACGCGCAAGATAATGACAAAATCAAAAATAAAACTCTAAGTATTTAAGCAATAAAACCAGCATAGTTGCTTAGCCCCTGCAACGAACCATTCGCTTCGCTCAGGTTCATCGCTTCGCCAAAAATTCCCAAGCACTATATTATTGAATGATATACTAAATCTGAACGAATGGTGAGGCAGAGATGTGCTGGAACAGAGTGACTAGTACGTCTCCTTTCTATGAAACTCCACTATGTGTATATCCTTCATAACAAAGATAAAACCTTCCTGTATGTGGGATATTCAATCTATGCCTAAAAATGCCTTACCCGCAACGGTACGTTAGAACTTCCTGTATAATATTTCAGAGAAAGCTATGACTATCACCTGCATTATTCCCTTTTTTAATGAACGCGATAGAATAATAAAGGTCTTAAATGAGGCTATAAAAATAAAAGACATTAATCAAATTCTACTCGTTGACGATGGATCAACTGACGGCACTACTGAACAAATAAAACAACGCTACCCCAATATTGCAATTCTTCATAACAAGAAAAATCTCGGTAAAGCTCAGGCAATAGGTATAGGACTTAACCATGCAAAAGGAGAATATATTCTTCTTCTTGATGCAGATCTGCAAGGGCTTAAGTATCAAGAGGTAGAGAAAGGTATAGATGTCATAAAAAATACAAGTATAGATATGATTATATTTAAGAGAATAAACCCTCCTTTCATAGCAAGAATGTCTCGGGGAGCGATACTTATAAGTGGTCAACGAATTATAAAAAAGGAAGATCTCCTGCAGACATTATCCCTCTACAAACCGAAAGGTTACGAAATAGAATTTGCTCTTAATCAATATATGATGGATAAACAAAAACAAGTTTACTGGATGCCAATATCTGCTTCCAACACGAGATCAACAAAAAAACTCGGATTTAGCAAAGGGATGCAAAAGATACTTCATATGCATAAAGAGATTTTTAGATATCTTGGCTTATCTAACACTATTAAACAGTTACTATTTTTCTGTAGAAAAGAATACAGATTATAAATTAAAATAATACGTTCCAACATTTATCTTGAGCAGTTCGGTAAACTCAGTAGAAACCAGCCGAAGGAAAGTTACTTAGGGCCTGCACACAGAATAACGGTTTTTTACAATTATTAACTATTTAGTTGCTATACTATCTGTATATGAGGAAAATAATGATTCTATCATTCCTTACTTTAGACGGAGTCATCCAAGCAGGCGGTAGTCCTGAGGAAGACCATTCCGGTGGATTCAAGTACGGTGGCTGGGCTGCACCGTATCTTGACGCTGGCGCAGAGGCTGATGAGTTCATGGCAAAACACCGGCCGTCTACCGATCTTCTGTTGGGGCGGAAAACATACGAGATGTTTGCTTCCTTCTGGCCCGAGCATGAAGCCATGTGGCCAGGTGTTAACGATGTCACCAAATATGTGGTTTCTAGTAGTCCAGTGGAACTTATCTGGCAAAACTCGGAACTGATTACTGGTGACATCCTGGCAGAGATCAAGAAGCTCAAAGATTCAGAAGGCTCTGATCTTCAAGTCCACGGCAGTAGTAACCTGGCCCAGACACTATTCAAGCATGATCTGGTCGATGAGCTATTCCTCATGACGATCCCGCTTACACTTGGTACAGGCAAACGCTTGTTTGGTGAGGGTACTATTCCTGCAGTATTTAAGCTAACAGACGGTTTGTTTGCGTCAAACGGTGTGGTCATGGCCTATTACAAGCGAGCTGGAGAAGTTAAGATAGCTAATGCTGGAGCTTGAGATAGCTATAAGTATGCTATGACCATCCAACGCAGAAAAATAACACTATGAAAACCAAACATATTGAAGTTTCACACACCTTTAACGCAGCTTCTCAAGAACTGTATGCAATAATATCAGATTTTAAAAAGGGTTTGCCGAGTATTTTGCCAAAAAAATATTTTACAGGATGGGAGGTTGAAAAGGGTGGAAATGGTGCAGGGACGATCGTAAACGTTACGATGACTTTTTTTGGAAAAGAGCAGCATTTCCGTCTTGCGGTAACTGAACCAAAACCAGGACATGAATTGGTAGAAACAGATACCGTTACCGGTAAATATACAAGGTTTACTTTTAAACCATTTGACGAAGGCAAACAATGTAAGATCACCATCGATTCTAAAATTCCTGTAGAAGATGGCTTGTTTGGTTACCTCAAATCGTTAAGTGTGGCAAATATGGCAAAACGACTCTACAAATCTGAGCTCCTTGCGCTTGATAAGAAAATCACCTCCCACGTAAAAGTACAATAATTCTACTTCCCCATGTTCCTATGCATGTAGAGTAACAAGGTATAATAGTGGCATGAATAAAGCAAAGCTTCTCTGGTTAGAACGCGTATCGGACTCAGAGTTCGTAGCTTCGGTATGGGCTTCTCTCGCGTCCGCAGCAACGATACAACCTGTCCTAGCTGATCCTTGTATTTCCATTGCCTTCGTAAGCGGGGATGGGGTAAATTCATGGGCCAGAATGTTTTCCAAAAAATCCCCAACAAAACTGACGATACTCTTTACTGCATATACGCTGATTACGAAAAAGACCATACCAAGGCGTATACAGTAATTATAGGTTGCAAAGTTTCGAGTTTGGACGACATACCAGATGGTATGGCCGGAAAGACCATTGAAACTGGCAATTATGCAAAATATACTGTCAAAGGAAACACAATGCAAGGAGTAGTTCAGGAGGAGTGGGCACGTATTGAGAATTCAGATTTAGCAAGAGCGTACGTTGCAGACTTTGACGTATATCGCGAGGGACAAGACCCAGAAAATGCGGAAGTTGATATATTTGTATCAGTAAAGGCTTAAAATATGAAAAAAACTCTAAAAAGCATAGGCGCAGTATTGGCAGGCTTTATTACTATTGGTATTTTATCTGGCGTGGCCAGTGCTATTTTGGTAAGTACGGGCGTTTTTCCAAACGGAAAGTTGCCACTACACGGTTCTTTGCTGGTGATTATTAGTATCCTAGCCTACCAAGCGGTTTTTTATGTGGTTGGCTGTTTTGTAGCAGCAAGACTAGCACCATCCAAACCAGTTCGGCATGTTTTAGTTCTTGGCGGTGTTGGTGCCGTTCTCAATCTATTGAGCGGACTAGGATTATCGATGAGAGAGGGTGCTGTATTCTTCTGGTTTTATTTAGCCTTAGCCATCCTGTCACTGTCGGTTGCTTGGTTAAGTGGTAAGCTCCTGGATGTCTCCACGCTTCGCTCTGAGTTACCAGGATGACGAAATAAATAAATATAAACCGGGTAATGTCAGGAATTCACTCTATTGACGAACACATAACACATAACACATAATACATTCATGAGCGAGTCGAGTGAGGGAGCGCAAATACCAGAACAGGAGCAGACTTCAACCGAAGCTTCAAAAGGGTTTCTATCGAGATTGAGACAGAAAGCTATTATAGCTGGCTCCGCAGTTAATATGGCAATCTTTAGTGGAGTTGCAGGAGAGGCAATTGCCCAAGGCGATACTAAAGTAGCTGTAATGAGTGGGGTGGCGGCTGGCTTATGGAGTGTTGCAACAGCAGCTGGTATAAATGCATATTCAGAAAATCAAGGTGAAGGTGCAGAGCTAGAAGAAAATAATAAATAAGTATGGCAACTAACTATAAAGACACTCTATTAAGTATTCTTGAGGCGATTGACTACAATGAAGATAAAGAAGCATTCGTCATTGAATTTATGAATATCGCCCAAGCACAAGCCCTGATGAGCCTTCTTCAGACGATGCCTTTTGAAAAACAAACACAGGCAAAAAAAGAATTTTCGGCACTTGATACATCTGAGAGTGCAAAAGAATTTGTAAAAAAATATTTTAGCGACGAGCAAGTACATGAGGTTTTTGAAGAAGCTCTTAAGCATGCGATTACCAATTGGATCGAGGACATAGGGCAAACATTATCTGAAACCCAGAGAAAAAACCTCGTCAGCTTATCACAAGAAGCAACGGTCACTGCTTCTCAATAAGTCAGCCATCGTTTTTCGCCTCAATACCCCCCCATTTTTATAACGGACAGTCGGACTCGAACCTCTTTTATCAATCCCCATAGATAATAAATGATCAATACCACATCGAAGCATTCGATAAATATGTTGGGATTGCTACTGTTTGTATAGAACGACTTGCACTATTTATCTATTACACAAAAGCGTAGTATACTGCGATAAGTATGCAGAAAGTTGTCCCGAATTTGTGGTTTGATCATAACGCCAAAGAAGCCGCTGACTTCTATGTATCTGTATTTACAGATAGCAAAATTAATGCTCTATCATATTATCCAAAGACTGAGGAAGAAGGACTGGCTGATTTTCAAAAAGATTTAGCTGGGAAAGTGCTGACTGTTGATTTTGAATTGGGCGGCTACCATTTCCTAGCGATCAATGCTGATACGACTTTTAAACCTAATCCGTCAATTTCATTTTTTTATACATGTAACTCAAAAGAAGAAAGTGATGAGTTATGGAAAAAGTTATCAGAGGGTGGCAAGGTGCTTATGGAGCTTGGTAAATATCCATTTAGTAAATGTTATGGCTGGGTGCAGGATAAGTATGGCTTCAGTTGGCAGTTGATGCTAAATAAACCCGAGGGTGATAAGCGCCCCAGAATTGTGCCTTGCCTGCTGTTTACGAAAGAGAAGGATGGGCAAGCAGAAGATGCTATGAGGTTTTACGCGTTAGTTTTTAAGGATAGTGAAGTAGGTAATAATCTTAATAAATATCCACCTGAGATGGGGCCAGATCGAACAGGCAAGATTTCCTATGCTGACTTTAGACTTTTTGATCAATGGTTCGCTGTTATAGACGGTGGGCAAGAGCATGACTTTAGCTTTAATCCGGCAATTTCACTTATGGTAAGTTGCGTTGATCAGAAGGAGATAGATTATTACTGGGAGAAACTGTCAGCAAATCCAGAATTTGAACAGTGTGGCTGGCTACAAGATAAATATGGTGTTAGCTGGCAAATTACTCCGGCTAACATTGAAGAGTTATTAAAAGTGCCAGGAGCATTTAAGCGGATGATGGAAATGAAAAAACTTGACGTCGCAAAGCTACAAGAAACAAGTTGAAGTCATAGTTGAAAGCTACAGTAATGTCCTCGCAAAGCCTCTCAACCCCTGCCTGAGTGAGTGAGATTTTAGCAGTTTTTTCGGGGGTTTAGTGGTTCGCCATAGGGATTGTTATCTCTAAAGCTGCCAATAAAATCGAGCAATGCTTCAGCGTCTGCAAGATTACTCACAGTACCCAATGACGCTCTGATGGAGCCTGCACTTTGGAGATTGAGGGTCGAGAGGTACTCGTCCATAGACATAGGCGCCTGCTGGACTTCTTGCATCGTAACTTTTTCATGGGAAATATGAAATGCCGCTTCTCCTGCTCCCGGATTGCAGAAGCAGCCGGAACGCAGGGACATTCTTCTATCACGAGAGCGGTTGTCAACGATTCGCTCGTCAATGATAGCTCCCTGTTGATCTAAAATATTAAAGGCAATAGTAGCGCCTCGTCTGTCGGTCGTTCTCGGGCCGTAAACCTCAATTAATGGTTGTCCATTCGCATGTGTCATCTGCTGAGTTTGTTCAAGCAGATGTCCGGTAAGAGCAGTGACGCGCTCATGGATCGTGGGGATGCCAATTCTATCTACATATTCAAGTCCGATTTGCACAGCGGGGAGGGAGAGGAAATTAAGCGTGCCATCTTCGAATGCTTCTCCCCCAGGAAGCATTTGATGCCAGTCTCCTTGAGCTGAGACTGCATGGATAGTGCCCCCTGCGAACCATGGTCGCTTTAGCTTATCTACTGTTTCGTTCCTGGCTATAAGGGCTCCGACTCCTGTCGGGTATCCAAACATTTTATAAAAAGAAACGGATACAAAATCAGGATGCCATTTTGAGAGATCCAGCTCGTTGGTCGGAACGAATGCTGCTGCGTCCAGAAGTACATCCCATCCTTTTGATTGTGCTGCCCCGATCCATTCCAGCGGATGTTGTACTCCTGAGAAGTTAGACTGTGCAGGATAAGCGAAAAGGTTCCCTGTGGTATCTTGAGAATGCCTTTCCAGGTGCCTAGAAAGCTCTTCTTCATCTAGTCGTAGTTCAGGAGTAAGTGGTAAGTAGGTGGTCGTTGCTCCTTTGGTGCGGGCAAATTCACGAATGCCATTGACTGAATTGTGATTGTCCAAGGGAAGTAAGAAGTGGGACCCGACTCTAAAGGGATATGCCTCTCCGACAAGCTTAAGGGCTCCTGAGGCATTGGGAGTAAAGATCACGGTGTATTCGTCTGGCGAAGCATGGAAAAAATCTCGTACTGCACTACGTGCCCCCTCTACTAGGCCGGTCGTTTCTTGTGAAGTAGGGTTAACAGAGTGGGGATTACCAAGAACCCTAGTGCTTAAGAGATCCATGTGGGCTTGAATCTGACTTTCTCCGTAGAGTCCACTCCCTGTGTAGTCAAGGTAGACGTCGCCCCGTCTGTCTAGTCGAGAAAAGTCAGTGGCTCGTAATGTATCTAGCGCGCGCGTTTTTGTGTACTCCGGATATCTTTGCTCAAACATTGCAGCACTAGAGCGTTGACCTCTTTCTGTCATAGCTTTTATTATATGAGAGTTATTGAGCTTTATCAATTGTTCGTAGATAGAGCTCGCAGTTTGTGTATAAAAAGCTCTAGCGTCTGCCAGGAGTTCCTATAGCATCCTATAATTGACTATCTTCTCTCATGATGCTATAATCCCTCTCATGAGCGTAGAGAGTCGATTTATCCCTGAGCAAGTTACGAGAAATATAAGAGCAAAGTATTTGGAAGCACTTGCAGTATCGCTTGGTGCTGATGAAACGATTGCGAAGCTCAATGCCAAGGCGCTCGTTGCAGCTCATGCCGATGGTGCTTTACCAACAGTAGACTATACCAAGGATAAATATGAGCAAAATCCTAAAGATATTACAACGATAGGGCATATAGGAAGTTGGTTTTTGACAGGTAGCCCACAGCAGGATCAATTGAAATTTACTGTGGGATCAAGAGTACTCTCTCTTCTTAACGAAGATACAGGAAGCGGATCTTTTACACATCTAAGGAGCTGGGTGGGAGTTTGGACAGATGGAGATGGCTGTGATAAATTTCAAGAACTTATTGATAGGTGATCTCCCGAGATGCGTTCCGGCAAAGCCGCTTAGCCTCGTTATGCTTTGAATCTCTTCTTCAATTCTTTCCCAATCTAGGATATACTCGATTAATTGTTTATCTATGCATGCTAAATCATCTTCAAGGCCGACAGTAGGTCTCATTCTCGGGCGGTTTCAGCCTTTTCATAAAGGGCACTTGTATCTTATGAAAGAAGCTCTCAAGAGTGTTGATAAGATCGTTATTGCCATCGGCTCCTCGAATAAGCGTGATGCTGACAACCCCCTGTCGTATCCAGTGCGTCTAAAAATGCTCAAAAAGGTGATTGCTGAGGAGGATCTTTCGGAAAAGGTTCTTAACATCGTTCCTCTTCCTGATAATCCCAGTAATGATGCCTGGCTACGACGACTTCTCAAGAATACGGGGGGTTTTGATATCGTCTTTGGTAATAATGCGTGGCCTAATGACATTCTTAAGGCAGCAGGGCATAAGGTGGTGCCGGTTCTTTATCTGAATAGGAAGATATACCAAGGGTCTTATATTCGCAGACTTTTGAAAAAAGGAGGCAACTGGCAGAAGAGGGTATCTACCTATCTTGTAGATTTTATTAAAGAAAAGATGTCCTAGTCTCCTGCTATTGCCCTCTGATCCGGATTGGTTAGTATTTTTCCCGAACCTAAAAAATAGGAAAGCTATTTACCAAACCACGGCTTGATAAAAACGCCTCGTCCTCCGATTGAATCGGAGTACCCCGAAAAAAACGCATAGAGAAAAATAATATAACCAATTCCGATATCAAAGAGCAGAGTTAGTATAGATTTTTGAGGCACAAAAGTCAAGAATAGCCAGTCTTAGTCGACGAACGAAAACAACTTACCCAAACTTACTTGTCTTTTTGACGGAATTCTTCGTTGCTGATTAGCTCAGGTATGTGCGCATACCGTCGCCAATCAACGCCTTGAATTTCATTCAAAAATCCTACGTGATTTTATGTAACTTATTTTTGTTCGTCGACTTATTTAAGCTTGACACCAAACAGCCCTCCTATGGCACTGAGGATAAAGAAAGTAAGCATAACAACGACCAGACCAATTATTGCCCAGGTGATTCTTGCTCTTGCTGATGCGAGCTTGTTCTTATCCCCATTTGATCCTGCCCACTGAATACCAGCCCAGACGAGAAAGAAAAGAACGAGAACAACCGCAACGGTCATAAAGAGGCCAAGACCATTTGAGAGCACTTTGCCAAGGTAGTCCACTCCGCCTTGTGGCACATTTTTTGGGGCTTCAATGCTTTGTCCACCAGGGAGGGTAAGTGCGAGAAGTTTG
>JAHFKE010000006.1 GCA_023245515.1 Candidatus Levyibacteriota bacterium | reverse complement strand
CATATTCCATTTGCTATTAATATATCATTCAAAAATTGATATATCAAAAAATGGAAAACGATAAATGGACGATGGAAGGTAAAACTAATAGCTTGGCTCCACTGTCTGGCCAACTTCTTTCCCATTAATCGGGATATTCAGAAGATATCCGAGTGTATTTGCAATAGCAACTCCTACACGAAGACCAGTAAAAGAACCCGGACCACAATTGACACATATCTCGTTGATATCTCCCAAGCCTAACTTGTTCTCTTTCAAAATTTGCTCAATCAGAGGCAAAACAACTTGCGTTTTGCGATTAAATTCTCTACTCAGAGAAAAATCCTTGTCACCAACCCGCAAGCCAACCGTAATTATTTTATTATTCGATGTATCAATAAAAATTGCATTATTCATAGTTCTGTTGTTGTTATTATTTCTCAACTCTCAACCTTAACCGCTCCTTCTCTCAGTATCCTCCATGGACTCACGGAGCAATCAATCACAGTCGATGCCTGCTTAACCGAACACTCACCTCTCACAATAAAATCTACGCGCTCGGTAAGCTCTCTATCTAAATCTTCCAATGCGTAAGGTGTCTGTGCGCCTGGAAAATTTGCAGAAGGACCGAGAAGCGGCACGCCAATCCCTCTAATGATCTCCAAAATCAAGGCGTGGTTGGGCATCCTTACGCCCAAGTTGCCTCCACCTCCACGCACCAATCCAGTCACTTTTTCCTCGTTACAGGGCAGGACGATGGTTAGTGCCCCCGGCCAATATTTGTCCATCAATTTTTCTCTTACATCTTGGGGAATAGGATCTAAATAGCTCTGAGCCATACGGATACCATCTACCAAGACAGGAGTTGCCTGCACCTCGGGTCGCCTACGCAGAGCAAATAAACGCCGAACTGCATCTTCATCATCCATCCGACATCCTATACCATAGGCAGTATCTGTAGGAAATATCACGATGCCCCCTTCAGTTATAATTTTTATCGCTTTTAGTACGTCTTCTTGCATAATGATTACCTTAAATTGTACACTATAAATAATTATGAACAACCTTGAGTCAGACCAATTATCGACCCACTATGACGCGAGTCGGAAATCTTTCCTCTTTTATCGAATCTCTATAGGCGGAAGTATGCTTCTACTTATGACGGTGTTGGGAATAAACCTTTATTTTTTGAATACTAACGAACAAACCACTACGCAATCACGAGCTTCCAACAATGAAGCACCCGCTCTACCCTCGCTTCCTCCGGGATGCGAATATAAAAATTCCACAACTGGTTATGTCGTCTCCTGCGCTACCCCTACACCAGAACCTTCGCTCTCAAATACAACTCCCACGCTTCCACCTCAATGCAGATATGAGAGCATTTCAGAGAAAGAATATATCCTAAGATGCGATACTTCTGCAAGTGCTTCTGCAACAAGCTACCCATCACAAATGCCAATTAAGTAAACCTAATCTCTCTCTCCTCATCACCCACATATTCAAAATATAAATCAACTCGTGTTGAGGGCAGTAGATTCTCAATCTTTTCCGGCCATTCAACAACCACAATATTCTCCTTATCATCAAAAAGATCCAACAGGCCCAATCCTTCTACATCCTCCTCACCCTCAATTCTATAAAGATCAACGTGATAAAAATTGTGAATTGCTGACCCGTCCTGAGCCTGTCGAATGGATTGCGGATTGCTGATTGTGTAGGTGCGCATGATAATGAAGGTTGGAGATATAATCTTCTGCTTAATTCCAAGTCCTTCAGCAAGCCCCTGGACAAAAGTAGTCTTCCCGCTCCCCAAGTCACCATGCAGCGCTATAACTTCACCGCCTTTTAATTTTTGTGCGAACTCAAAACCTAATTCCTGAGTCTCTTTAAACGAGTTTGTAATAATAGTTTTCATGACAACTTTCTTTGCTTAAGAAAAATTAGTATAGCACAGCCCAGAATTAAAGCTCCTCCCGTCAGTATAAGGATCGACGACAAAATATTTGTCGAAGAAGCATCCTTATGCCCTTTTGGTGTTGGCGTATTCGAGATACTCTTCTTATCTGAGCTTATACTAGCACCCAAAACAGATTTCTGCAAAGCCTTTTGCTTTACCGTAGGAACCGCATTTTTTTGTGTTGGCCTAGCAGTTGGCCCCGATTTAATCGGGGTTGGAGATTTAGCGGGGCTAAGAGTTGCGCTAGGCTTTGGCGTAGAGGTAGGATCAGGAGCCTGGGTAGGCATTGGAGTAGAAGTTGGACCAGTGATAGCTATTATTTTTTCTTCCGACCAGGTAGGACTACCGCTGCAGCTGGGAGTATATCTTCCTATTTTGAATGAATATTCGCCAGTGCCATTATAGTTTGAGCTCTCCCTATCTGGCTTAAACTTTAATTTACCACTCCAGCTTCCCTCCGTATTCAAATCTGCCTTAGTTATTTTATAATATGTTGTGCAGCCTCCGCTTGCAGCATTACTCCATAGACCAAAGTTATCCTGAGTATAGCCAAAATAGCTTGAGCCACTGGGATAAAAAACTCCCCTCAAATATGAATCAGTCGTACACCCTTTGCATGCAAGCTTTACATCAACTTCAAAGTCATGCGACTGATCAACAGCTAATGGCACATTGTTAATCTCCACACTAACAGCAAAGACCGGCGGCGGTAAAACTAATAACAAGAATAGAATAGGCAAGATTTTCTTCATGATTTTTTTATTATATAAAACAAATATTAAATTTTAATTAAAATTTTAAGAAGGTTATGGTGTTATGTGGAAGTAGAACGTTCTGAAGCCGTCTTGCTGATCTACTCTGGCAAATAATAGCTGTCTACCTTTACACGTGACGCTTCCTCTATATAATTGCCCCGGTTTTACAGCGTGCACCGACGTGGAACTTGATCCCATATCAATACCCGTATGCGGACCGCCACCATAAAAACCACTGCGGGCAAAAGACGTCATGCCATATCCCTGATAGATACTAACCTCGTCAGATACGGGAAATCGCCATGAACCTGAAAAGCTAAATTGACCATCAGGGGAGTTGTTCCAGGTTACACTTTTATTTGCAAGATAATCCGCAGGATTCTGCAATGAGCCGTCTTTGTATACCTCAAAATGCACGTGCGTTCCTGTAGAGCAGGCCGACTCACCAATAATCATGTGTCCAATCACATCACCTTCCTGGACCGGGCCAATATCTATAGCACTTCCACCTCCGCCTGTCGCCTGAAGTATCGCCTGCTGCTCTGCCCGAGCTGAAGCCAATCTCGCTTGATAGTCTTTCTCCGAATTTCTCGTCACAGTTAGCAAATTTTCCTTGTCCTTCCTATCTTGGTCCAGCTGCGTCGTATATTCTTCTAGCTGTGTTTTGAGACCCAATACTTTCGTTTTCTTATTTTCGGAAATTTCCTTTTGATGCACATAGTCCTCCTTTGCTTGCTGCGTATCATAAACTAGTTGCTTATCGTGTACCTGTACAACCCGCAGATAATTTACACGCCAAAGAAAACTTGTGATATCACCTGAAGCAAGAAGAGCAGTGATCGTACCCTGTATTCCTGCTTTATACGTTGCACGAATTCTATTGATCAGCACTTTCGAGGCATCAGTCAGCGACCTATCAAGATTTTTTGTTCTTTTGGAAGCCGCAGTAATATCGCTTTCCAGATCGCTTATTTCATGCTTGGTTGAGGCTATCTTGTACTCCGTTAATTTGATTTGTCCATCAAGTGCCCCGATCTTTGAAGAAAGAGAATCCCCTTGCGCGCGCAATTCCGAAACTTTTGCTTCAAGCTCTTTGATTTTATTATCAATATCATCACTCGCATGAACACTCGCAGCACCTGAAAAGGTTAATGCCAACAACAAAACGAGAGCAATAATTATTTTATTCATCACACGCAGTATAATACGTTATAGCTAGATTAAAAAGAGGTTATTAAAAAACTACTTTATAAACTTCCCTGATACTGGCAGTTGAATAGTGACTGGCCAAAGGAATGTTATGACCATTTGGAGTATATGGGTCATTCATTTGATAATCTCCACTGGATCCACTGATCAAAACAAGAAAATGATCTGCCAAAGGACCTCCGTCATAGCTGATTCCCACTACGACTGGTCTTCCCGCAGACAACTCGCTATCGATTGACGCACTCACCCTTGAAGAGCTCGAGCCATCTGCGCTTATGTTAAATTTCAACCACGCAGGATAATACGAAGCAAAATTGCTCGATATACTATTAATGGTCTGGGGAGTTACGCTCCTATGTCCGAAGTGAGTGTAAACCATAGCCATAGATGTAACGAGACATCCATCACTAGCAAGCGTGTACTGAGTACCATTCAAGGAATTTGCTCCCCACTGAGAGTCCCGCTGGTTATAGTAGCAGCCCCAATCATCACAGACAGTCTGTCCGCTCAAAAGCGATGAACCTCCTTGATTAGACGTAAAGCGACTAAATCCTGCAAGCTGAGCCTTTGCCTGCGAGAGCAATCTTTGATAGTTCCTTTCATCCCCCTGTGTATCCGCAAGGAGCTTTTTCTTACCCTCTTTATCTGCATCCAGCTGAGTCGTATATGATTCTAGCTGAGTTTTGAGACCCAATACTTTCGTTTTCTTATCCTCAAAAATAGTTTTTTGATTGGCATAGTCAAGTTTAGCCTGCTGGGTACTATAGAGAAGCTGCTTATCATGCTGCTGAACAATGCGCAGATAATTTGCCCGTGAGATAAAACTTTGAATATCTCCTGAGGCAAGCATGGCCATAATAGTACCCTGGGTTCCTACTTTGTAAGTCGAGACAATTCTATTAAGCAGAACCTTTGAGACATCAGTCAATGATCCTTCAAGATTTTTCATTCTTCCGCCAGCGATAATAATATCTTTCTCAAATTCGATTATTTCTTGCTTCGTAGAATTGATACGATATTCAGTAAGTTTAATTTGATTATCAAGAACGCCTATCTTTGCAGAAAGAGAATCTCCTTGCGAACGCAACTCTGCCACCTTAGTCTCAAGCTCCTTAATCTTCGTATTGAGAGCGCCATTATCAGGTGTGGGTGTAGGGGATTCCGTCTGGGCATAGACGGAGAGAGAAAAGCAAAAAGAGGAAAGCAAAAAGAGGAAAGCAAAAGAAAAAATATTTTTTATATGTGATGGATATCTTTTATTTTGCATAATAAATTTTTTGTCCTGAGGCTTTGCCGAAGAACCTAAGTCCTCCAAGATCCTTCGCTACGCTCAAGATGACAAAGTAGCTACTTAAGATATCTGAACACGGCAAGGGAGCTAGCGAATACACCCAATACTACTGCTATAAGCAGCTCTACTAAAAGAAGTCCGAAGAGGAAAAGAGGCGACACAGGCAAAAGAGGGATTCCCTTTAGGAATGAGTCGAGATATGGACTTGCGTACATAAGACCTCCTGATGCAAGAATCCAGCCTAATGTCGTACCCAAAGTACCATAGATAACCCCTTCAAGAATAAAAGGCCAACGGATATACCAACCCGTGGCACTCAAGAGGCGCATGATTTCAATCTCTTCCCTTCTTTGCGATACCTTAAAGCCAATGACTGTCATCATAACGAAAATAGATACCAAAGCAAGAAGGGCAATAAGAACAATACCAACAGTTCTGATACCACTTGTCCATGCCACCAAGGTCGATACGATATCCTTTTGATACGCAACCTCAGATACATATGAAGAACTCTTGAGAGTGTCCGAAACTGCTTTCAGATCATCAAGTTTGTAGGTAGATATCTCAAGCGACGCAGGCAAAATATCCTCTGTAACAAGGTCTAAGAGCAAGGGATCATTCTTATTCTGATCCTTATAAATCTGCAGTGCATCCTTCTTGGAAACAAACTTCACATTTGATACCTTACCTGTTTGCTCAAGACTGGCCCGCAATTCATCGATATTGGCCTGTTTTGCTTCTTCTTTAAAAAACGCAGTCACCTGAGGCTTTGATTCAAAATATTTAATAATTGTTGATGAGCCGAAGACGATAAATGAAAATACCGAAATCGCAAGAAAAGTCAGCATCATTATAAAAATAGCCGCCAACGCCTGGTAAGGATGCCTCCGCATGTGCTTCCAACTTGTTTGTAAATGTCTCATATTGTATTTGTCTACTTGTGCTTCGCGTGTCTTACTTCGTCTTTGACCAACTTACCTTTTTCCAGAGTAATAACGCGCTTTAAAAGATTATCTACAATATTTGTATCATGAGTAGCCATAATAATGGTAGTGCCCTTACTGTTAATGTCCTGAAGCAATTTTACAATTTCCCAAGAAGTAGCATTATCCAAGTTACCAGTCGGCTCATCAGCCAAAATAATTTCAGGAGAAAAAGCAAGCGCCCTAGCAATTGCTGCTCTCTGTAGCTCTCCCCCTGAAAGCTGGAGCGGGAACTTATCTTTATGTTCAACAATCCCTACCTGCTCCAGAACTTCCTGAACCCTCTTAGCTGCATCCTTCGGACTAAAGTTACCAACTTCAAGTGGGAACATTATATTCTCGTAGATGGTTCTGTCCCTTAATAACTTCAAATCCTGAAAAACAACACCGATATTCTTTCTCAAATTAGGAATTTTCTTGTTAGGAAGCTTTACGAGATCCCAGTCTCCGATTGAAATATAGCCACTTGTTGGTATTGTTTGTCTCGTTAGCAGACGGAAAAAAGTCGTCTTTCCTGATCCCGATGGACCTACGAGAAAAACGAAATCACCCCGATTAATAGTAAGTGTGATATTGGAAAGCGCAGTATTGCCTGTTAGGTATTTTTTTGTAACATTTTCTAGCTTAATCATAATGGAGTATTAAAAAATGGAAATGATAAACGGCCGATGGAAAACCTACAAAACTTCTACCTTCCCTACGTCCATCAGCCATCCTGCTGTTTGTGCTTTTTGGGTTTCTCCCCATACTTTTATTTTCTTGCCGACAAACTCCGATAAATCTACCAGAGATGAGGTCATATAGACATTCTGGCTGTCTCCACCCGGACGCTCCAAATGATATTGCCCTTCCCCCTCCACACCGCCTTCTTTGAGAACCCCCTCGGCTGTATCTTTAAATGTCTTAGTGTCGCCTGCTCCATACGTCTTACCTTTTTGAGGAGCATTAGGATTAAGAGCAGAGGGAATGATGCTCTTACCAGTATCAGCAGAATATCGTGCAAGCCCAAAACCGGTACCAACTCCTGCAAGTGCAACAACTACAAGAATGGCAAGAAGCTTACCGCGGGGAGATGATTCTTTCTGATCGTTAAATGAATGCATAACTGATGTATCTTTTGTATCTTGTGTATTTTTTTTCTCTTCCATGAGATAACCTCCTTATCTATATCTAGTAAAACATATTTTTTACCTTTTGGCAACTGATGTAAAAGAGAAACAAGTATTGCGATGCGATGTCAAAGGTAGTAGAATCTAGATCTCAAGAAAGGAGCAATCGCATTCAGCAAAGAAATTACGTACCCATATATAGGCACTAGGCACCCAGGTAACATAGCACCGGAGGAATTCCTCTCTGATCCTCTAGAAGGTGGCAATTGCGAACTCGTAACACATGCTATTGTTATAGCTAGGGGCTTTATACTTCCCCGTGTAAGATCCTCAGAGCTTTATGCAGATACCTCGTACACTCAGCGTATTGACGACCTTTCTCAAGCAGCTACAGGTGATATAATTGGTCTCTGCGAGAAGGACAAAAAAGACTTCTGGGGCATTCATATGGGAATCTTATTCTTCAATGAAGAACAAGAAGCATACTTGCTTCATAACGCGCGACATAAGGGAGCCGTAGGGCAGCAAAAACTTACCGAAGCAATGGAATATCCAGAGCATGCAAAGATAGCTTGGATCAAAAGACCAACTGTTTTTAGTCCGGATAAACGAATGCCAAGCCGATTAACAGAACTTGGATTTGAACACTTAATATCATGATTGTTAAAGCATACAAGACGCATAAGATAAGCAAGGAGGATAGTATTTATCAAATACTTGATGACTATCTGCCGAGACTAGAAGAAGGCAGTATCGTGGCGATTGCTTCAAAGATCGTGGGGATATGTGAAGGAAGAGTGGTCAAGGCAGAATCGCCTGAGCAAAAGGAAGAGTTAGTCAAAAAAGAAGCGCAATATTACCTTCCCCGCGAATCCAATCAATACGGCGTGATGATTACTATCACTAATAACATCATGGTGGCCTCGGCTGGTATCGATGAGTCAAATGCTGATGGCAATCTCGCTCTCTGGCCAATTGATCCGCAAGAAAGTGCCAATGATATACGGAGCTATCTGGCAAAAAAGTTAAATCTCTCTAGAATCGGCGTTGTTATCACAGATAGTAGGCTTGCACCTCTGCGCTGGGGGGTGACAGGTGTCGCCATCTCGCATAGCGGCTTTCGGGCCCTCAATAGCTATGTCGGTAAGCCTGACATTTATGGTCGACTCATGCAGATGGAAAAGTCTAACGTGGCAGATTCTCTGGCAGTAGCAGGAGTGGCTGAGATGGGTGAAGGAAACGAGCAGCGACCTCTGGCAGTTATTACAGATGCAAAATTTGTACACTTCCAAAAAAGAAACCCGACAAAAAAAGAGCTGGAAGATCTAATAATCAGACTTGGCGAGGACGTCTACTCCACCATGCTAACAAGCGTCAAATGGGAAAGAGGAGGAAAAGAATAACATGGCACATAACTTGACTACCACCAAGAAAACACTTATCATGGGAATTTTGAATATCACTCCCGATTCATTCTCTGATGGCGGCCTATACACTACGCCAACACAAGCACTAAAGAGAGTAAAGCAAATGATTCATGAAGGTGCCGACATAATTGATATCGGCGGAGAATCAACAAGACCAGGATCTAAGCCTATCAGTATCAGCGAAGAGCTACAAAGAGTTATCCCTGTGATAGAAACAATAAGAGAAAACTTAGACAAGAGCATTAGTCTCTCCATCGATACCAACAAGGCAATTGTTGCCGAAGAGGCCTTGAGAGCGGGAGTAGATATGGTAAATAGCTTGGGAGGGTTCCTATTTGATAAGAAATTAATTGACGTTGTAGCAAAACTCCACTGCCCAATCGCCATCTATCATATTCAAGGTAAGCCAAAAACGATGCAGGAAGGTGAAATGACATATGATGACGTGATTAAAGATATTGCAATATTTTTCGGAGAGCAAATCAAAAACGGAATGACAAAGGGAATCAAAAGAGAGCAGTTTATATTAGATCCAGGAATTGGATTTGGGAAAACGGTTGATCAAAATATCGAAATTATCAAAAGACTAAAAGAATTTCAAAATTTGAATCTCCCTATTCTGATTGGTGTGTCGCGAAAAAGTCACCTTGGCATGATTCTACAAGAAGAACTAAGGCTCCCGAATATCCCTTCCCCGATCGAAAGACTCGAAGCCTCACTTGCTGAAACTGCAGTCGCGGTACTAAATGGTGCAAGCATCGTAAGAACGCACGATGTCACACAGACTAAAAAGTTCCTGACAATTCTTGACAAGTTTAAAAATTTCTAATCACAATATTTTGGCTTGTTCCCAGACAAAATGAATGTAAAATGGTAACTTCTAATTATGAGTAACACAAAGATTGAAAAACTTATAAAACAACTACTTACTGAAATTGGTGAAGATCCAACTCGTGAAGGTTTGCAGAAAACTCCCGCCCGCGTGGCCCGAATGTTTGCCGATCTGACCAGCGGATATACTACCTCGCTTGATTCACTTATCAATGGGGCAGTTTTTACGGAGAAGGTCCATAATATGATCATCCTCAAAGATATCGAACTTTACAGTCTTTGTGAACATCACCTGCTCCCCTTTTTTGGCAAATGTCATATCGGATATATCGCAAAAGACAAAGTCATCGGCATTAGTAAAATCGCCCGCATTGTCGATATGTACGCGAGGCGACTCCAGCTCCAGGAACGACTAACGCAAGATATTGCCACGTCTTTGCAATCCGTCCTTAACCCACTCGGGGTTGGAGTCGTAATCGAAGCACAACACCTCTGCATGATGATGCGCGGAGTTGAAAAACAAAACTCAGTCATGGTCACCTCAGCCGTCCACGGTCTTATCAAAGACGACCCAAAAACTCGCGAAGAATTCCTCTCGCTGGTGATCAGAAAATAACCTGTGCTATAATCTCTTTATGACTGAACGAAGATCCCAAATAGATGCAATTTTTATCTCTCTGAGTGCAGGACTTCCCATGCAAAGCGCCGACACCGTGCAAGCAATTGCAGGAGTCGGATTAGAAGGAGACCGATATGCAAATGAGACAGGTGCTTTTTCAAAAGGAAAAGCTGAAAAGGTCAGACACGTAACGCTCATTGAATCAGAAGCAATAGCTGGCTCCGATTTTCTACCTTCCGAAACACGAAGAAATTTAGTCACAACAGGTGTAGATCTTAATCCTCTTGTCGGTCAGGAATTTCAAGTAGGCTCGGTCAGGATGCGAGGAACAGAACTCTGTGACCCATGCGCCCGTCCCTCAAAACTCTCTGATAAACCAGGATTTAAAGATTCGTTCGAAAATAAGGGGGGATTGCGAGCAGAAATATTAAATGATGGAACTATTCAAAGAGGTGACGAAATCCAAGTCTTCGATGGGAACTTTAATGATTAATTGCTCGGATATTAAAACTTAAAAATTATTTTTCTTGAGAAGAAGGTTCAAGAGCCAAACGCACTACTGAAGCAAATCTTTGAGGATTCTCACCAAACGAATGCGAATCGCCAGGAAAAACTGATTGATGTATTCTTTCTGGAAACCTTTCCTGTAAAGCATTCACGAGCGATGCATTAGCTCCTGATGGGCTAACTTTACTATCTGTTCCGTTCATCACTTGAACATGCAAATCAGGATTTGATTCTATAGCTTTACCCAAATGATTACCCAATGTCTCTCTCCCCATTGCCTGTATATATTTGCTTCCCCCAGCTTTCATTCCACCCAAACCCCACTTTACTAAATCAATATTCCTTCTAAAAGCTGATTTAAAGTGACCACTTAATTCACGCAAACGAACATCATAAGGCATGCTATGATATAACTCCAAACGTTTTGCCTCTGAGATTTCACCACTCATCAGTTTAGTCGCAGACATCTCTTCAACACCTGGAGATTCCATAACAACAAGATTGTGTACTTTTATCCCTTCTTGTTCAGCTTTTTCAGCCAATGAAGCAGCCGACCACGCCCCCATCGAAATGCCAACTAAATCAACATCTTTTATGCCCATCTCCTTCATAACACGTAGTTGAGCCTCAGCGATAGGTCCATAGCCCTCGTCTGTTTTCAATGCTTTCTTTTGCTCTTCAGTAAGATTATCGGAGCCCCATCCTGGATGATCAATACTAAAGACTGGACGACCTGTTTGCCTTACCAACTCTTCAAGACGTAACTGAATAGGTCCTTCGTGAGCGGCAGACCAACCATATTCAGGGATATACATAAGTGGCCTTTGTTGTGGATTATCTACCTGGTCTACCGACAAACTTTCTCTCTCTTGCCAATTAAGCTTCACCACTCTAAATTGTTGACCAGTCTCAGGATCGGAAATTTTTTCTGGATTCTTTAATGCTTCGACAACTCCCTCAGTATCATATGAAGGCAGTGGTGGCAAACCTGACTCTTCTGTTGGTTGCCAATGGTCTTGTTGAGCGAGGTTAAAATGAGCAACTGGATTTTTAACAAGAGGTAAATTCTTCCTAGCAAATGTCTCAGCCTTCTTCTTATCTCGTTGAATTTCTTCTGTTGGATGATCTCCTTCTCCCATAAAATTCTACAGCACCCGTAGTTCTTCTTCAATGAACATATCCAGATTCCCATCCAATACTGCACCGGTATTGCCAGTTTCGACATTAGTCCGAAGGTCTTTTACCATTTGATAAGGATGTAAAACGTAAGAACGAATTTGATTCCCCCAACCCGGAGTCTTATATCCACCCTTTAACGCAGCTTCTTCCTTCTTCCGCTCCTCCTCTTTAATTACCCAGAGCTTGGCCCGAAGCAATTTCATGGCATATTCACGATTTTGTATCTGTGATCTTTCGACCTGACAGGTTACAACAATACCTGTCGGAATATGCTTGATTCTCACTGCCGTTGATACTTTGTTCACATTCTGACCACCATGGCCACCGGCCCTGAATGCTTCAAACTCAATATCGTCATCTTTTATCTCCACCCCTTCGTCAGCTACCTCGGGTAAAACTTCAACCATAGCAAACGACGTCTGACGTAGCTTATCTGCATTGAAGGGTGATTGACGAACTAGGCGATGTGTCCCCGCTTCATGCTTGAGCGTCCCATACGCATATTTACCGGTCACTGCCATCGTCACACTTTTCAAACCCGCCTCTTCACCAGGTGTTTGGTCAATAATTTCGTAGGACCACCCCTTTCTCTCAAAATACCTTGTGTACATGCGAAAAAGCATTTCCGCCCAATCCATCGCCTCTGTTCCGCCCTGCCCTGAATGAATTGAAAGAATTGCATTTGATTTATCGTGAGGAGATGAGAAGAATAGAATCAACTCGAGTCTCTTCAGTAGTTTTTGTGCCTCATCATATTCCCCCTCTTTTATCCACATCTCCAAAAGCTCTGCCTCCTCAACTTCTTTTTGAAGATCGGATAGCTCTTTCATCTTCACAGCTGCCACTTGATGATTCTGCCAAAAATCAGCATGAGTACTCTCCGCCTCTAGCTCTCTTATGCGTTTATGTTTTTCGTCAGGATTTATTTTTTCAACAAGCTTTTCTACGCGATTTTTTAAATCTTCCATGATCTAATTATACTCTATTTATTCTTTTGGTCTTTCATTTTTGAGATCTGTTCCTCAATATACCTCTGCATATTCTGAAAATCCTGAGGAATTTTCTGAAGTCGCGCCACAACATCCACAATATCTGAAACCTTCACATCAAGAGCATGTTCCTTTGCAGTAGTGAAACCATCGATAATATCTGAAGATACTTCTTTAGAAATTTCCTGAGCCCGCTTCGTACTTGACCCTTTCACGCCTTCAAATGATAAGCCATCTATGGAGGGAAGTTTTTTCGCGTGATCTTTTGAAGAAAAGAGAAATAAAGCACCCCCCCCAATTAAGAAGGTTGCGATAAATATCGTAAAGAAAAATTTTATCTTATGCACGGCAGGTATGAAAAAGACAATCAGTTGAACTTCCCAAATTGGTACCTAAAATGATCTTTTCTTACCTCTCCTCCAAAAAGTCTATAAAACTCCACCCATATATATTTCAGGGCAAGCTTGAGTCTCCCCTCTTTCACAATTCTTCTTACAGAAACCGAAACTTTGCTCGATTCGAGATATGCAAATCTACCAATTTTGCCAGCTCTCTTTACATAATTGTGATCCTCAGCTAATACAACAGACTCATCAAATCCCCCTATTTTTTCATGCACTTGCTTTTTGACAAAAATGCAGTACCCGCCGGCATGGGGATAAAATGTATTCACGAGCTTGATATAACGACCAATTACTATGTGTAGATACCGATCAAAGGGAGAAGGGCTGAGAGGCACAGCAAAACAAGACGCTACATCTATATCACGACGCTTCATCTCTGAAATCGTATCTTCCAAGAACGAAGGTGGAAGAGTGACATCGGAATCAAGAAATAACAGCAAATCTTCATGCGCAACTCTTGCACCATTATTTCGAGCTTTTCCAGGCATGCCCCCATCAACTATCTTACATTTCAGATTTTTGGCGATCTCTCTTGTTTTGTCAGTGGAAAATGCGTCTGCAACAATGATCTCAGATGGTTGCATTGTTTGCTTCTCAATTGATTCCAATAACCGAGGCAAATATTTTTCCTCATTCAGTGTGGGGATTATGATGCTTACAGGCAGCTTCATAGAAAATATCTTGTGACAAGTTTCTGAAAAAACTCCTTCCCATCTTTCTTTATATTCATTTTCTTGTGCCTCCCAACTGATTTCACACCCCTGTAAGGGTATTCGAAGTATGATTCAAGCTTCTTCCACCGCCTCCATGAAGAGCTTACTATCATGTTCTTATCAAACCTTATCTTCCCAAAGGGAGCAATGTGGATAGCCAGATCAATATCTTCATGCACTTCGGCATCATCCAGGCATACATCATTTTTCACTTTTTCCCATATGCTTTTTCGGATTGCCATGTTCGGTCCAAAAAGACAATCGTGTCCAAGGACTTTTTTAAAAGATTTCAGCACTGCTATCGTTTGCCAATTCTTCATTTGGACAGCATCAGGCAGAGGATAATAATTTGCAGGTCCTGAAAGGGCCATAAGTTTTTCGTCCGCAAAACTTTTTTTAATTTTCTTTATCCAATCAGGGGGTACAATAGTATCTCCATCCGTGCGGGCAATAATATCACCTTTCGCTAAATTAAACCCTTTATTTCTTGCCGGGATAATGCCTTTTTTCTTCTCGACAACAATGGTCACAGGATATCTTTTTACGATCTCTTCTGTGCGGTCTGTTGAGTTATTGTTGACGACAATTATCTCATCGGGCTGCTCCTCTTGATTCATGAGGCTTTTGAGGCATTTTCCTATATACGCTTCCTCGTTATAGACCGGAATCACTACGCTCACCATACTTATACAGTATTCTGCATTTTTTTGTCTTCAAAAGCAAGTATGTTCTGAACCGTAACATCAAGAATGAGCTCAAGAGCTTCCTTGCTGTTAAAAGCATTATGGGGAGTGATGACCACATTGTCCAGCTTCATCAGAATATGATCATAATAGAGAGTTCTTAGGTCTGCGCTCTTAACGCCATGTCTCCCAATTAACTGGCGCTCTTCCTTTATCAAATTCTCTTCCTCCAGAACATCAAGCCCCGCACCACCTAGAATTCCCTTTTCCAGTCCGAAAAGCAGTGATTCAGTCTCAACGAGACCACCTCTCGCAGTATTAATCAGAAGACTGCCTTTTTTAAATTTCTTAATGTTCTTTTTGTTAATCATGTGCTCTGTCTCCTTACTATATGGCACATGCAAGGTGATAATATCTGAAAGACTCAGAACCTCATTAAACTCAAGAAAAGAAATGCCCAATTCTCTTGCTAATGCTTCACTGGGATGACGCGAGTATGCAACAACGTTCATGCCAAACCCCTTTGCTATACGAGCAACAGATATCCCTATATCTCCAAGACCAAAAATACCCAAAACTTTACCATATAAATCAAACCCCAACAAGTTACTATGATCAAATTCACCTCTCTTGGTCCCATCTATAGAGACAAAAAGTTTTCGTGAGAGAGCTAGAATGAGAGCAAACGTGTGCTCAGCAACAGTATGCGTTCCATAATGAGGAACATTGCACGCAACAATATGCCTTTCCTTGCAATATGCAGTATCTATATGGTCAAAACCTGTTGAGCGGGTAGTAACGAACTTCAAATGAGGCAATTGATCAATAACCTCCTTGTTAATCGTTGAGCATACAAAGACGGAGATCATTTCAAAGTCTTTGGCAATTGCAACATTTTCAATAGTTAATGGATCGGGGTAAAAAACCAGATCGTCACCATGTAGTTTCTCTGAGAGCAATGGCTTCTCCCACTCTTCAACTTCAAAGAAAGCAATCTTCATATTTATTGATCATACATGTTATTCTTTTCTCCTGTCAAACTTTTGACAAAGAAGAGCTTGTAGTATAAAATAAAGTATGGACAAAGTCGACTTCCCATTGGGTCTTACATTTGATGACATCCTCCTCCTGCCGAGCTATGCAGACTTCGATCGCGCAGACATTGATCTATCAACAAAGCTTACAAAAAATATATCGCTTTCTATTCCCTTCGTCTCTGCGCCTATGGATACCGTAACAGAAGCAGAGATGGCGATAGCCCTGGCAAAATTAGGAGGAATAGGCATAATCCACCGCAACTTGCCGGTCTCAGAGCAAGCAGAGCAAGTTCAAAAAGTAGCAAAAGAAAAGCTCCTAGTCGGTGCCGCTGTAGGAGTAAGCACAGGATTTGAAGAGAGAGTTGAGGCCCTTATTAAAGCAGGAGTTTCTGTACTCGTCGTGGACTCAGCGCATGGATACGCTTTACCAGTTATAAATGCTATAAAAACAATCAAGAAAAAATTTCCTAAGGTTGATATTATAGCCGGAAATATCGCCACATATGATGGAGCTGAGGCACTTATAAAAGCGGGGGCCGATGGGCTCAGAGTCGGTATGGGACCCGGAGCTATCTGCACAACGAGGATCATCTCCGGAATGGGCGTGCCACAAGCGACGGCGCTCAAAGAAACAGTAAGAGCTGCTACAAAGCATGGAATTCCCGTTATTGCAGATGGTGGCATAAAATATTCAGGAGATATGGTAAAGGCATTGGCACTAGGAGCATCAAGCGTAATGATGGGAGGGTTTTTTGCAGCAGCTGAAGAGGCACCCGGTAAAAAGCTGATGCTCAAAAAAGAGCAGGTGCCACAACGTTTTCGGAGCATCTTCAGTAAAGATAGATCAAGCTATCTCTTCAAAGAGTATCGAGGTATGGGATCAATAGGCGCAATGAAAAAGGGTGCACAAATAAAATCAGAAGACGAATTTCACGGGAAAAATTATGGAGATCGCGTCTTGGTGGCAGAAGGAGTTGAAGGACTAGTTCCTGTAAAAGGCGGTGTCAGAGAAATTATTGACCAAGCAATAGGCGGGATAAAATCAGGCATGTATTATGTGGGAGCACAAAGTCTACCTAACTTATATAAAAAAGCGAAATTCATTCAAATAACTCATGCATCTCTCACAGAAAGTCATCCCCATGACGTTCTCATCACCAACCCCGGAGCGAACTATTGACAAGACGTAGGACTTAAGATATAAGACTCCAGAAGAGCATGTTAGCAAATTTCTACTTCAAGTCTTAAGTCTAGAGTCTTAAGTCTAACGTCTAGCCTATGGAAGAATTTTCCGAAAAAGAAATAATTAGAAAGATTAAAAATGGAGAGATAAATTATTTTTCCTATCTTGTCAAAAGATTTTCACAAATCATTTACTACTATACAAAAAAGAAAATTAAAGACCAGGACGACGTCCCCGATATCGTACAAAACAGTTTTATAAAAGCATATAAAAATATAGATCGGTTTGATGAAGGAAAAAGCTTTTACCCCTATCTTTTTACAATACTAAAAAATGAAATAATTGATTATTATAGAAAAAAGAAATATCATGTAAAAATTACAGAAGAACATGCTTCGTATGAAAACACTGACAGTCAGAGACATGATTTCATAAATCTGCTGAGTAAATTAAAAAGGGATTCAGGAACGGTGATTAAGTTATATTATATTGATGGTTATTCATATAAAGAAATAGCTGATAAATTAGACAAACCCATCAATACAATTAAGACACTCTTGCATCGAGGTAAGAGTGAGTTGAGGAAAATTTATGAAAAATAAAACTCAAACTAAAAATCATAAAACAGAAGCAGAGATAGAAAAAGACATAATCAAAAATGTCTACCAGTATGAAGCAAGTAGAACGTACAAAACCATTTTTATCGTTTGGGCTGTGTTCATAGTTGTGCAGTTTCTGATCGTTATACTGGGTAGCTCCATTTACCAAACCCTGAAAGAACAACAGACGCTTGATCTTTTTCAACTTTTTTCAGAAGATTTCGATATCATAAGAGAAAACTTAGGCGATGTCTTATATACGCTTTATCTAGAATCTCCCCAGCTCCTTCTTGCCATACTTATTAGCTTATTCTTGACAATGTTTGGTATAATATTTTTCATCATCAAAAACTTTAAAAAAATAAAAAACCGTTTCGGATCGATCAGTAAGTTTTATGCTAAAAAAATGACATGAAAAAAAACTTACCCTACATTGTCATTATTGCAACAGTGTTAATCGCCGGAATTTTCTTGGTCAAATCAGGAAATGATCAACGGCAAGCAAGGACAACTAGCAACTCTTCATGGGGACAAAAAAGCGCAACAACAGATACTCATCAGGAAACAAGCCAAGAAGCAGCCAGCGAGAACTATGTCAGCGGTATAAATCTTGTGATATCGCAACCACAACCAAATGCAACAGTAACATCACCTAATCTCTCAGTACGCGGAAAGACAAGTCCCTCTGCTGAAGTTTTTGTCAACGATGTGGAGCTGAAAGCTGATGACGCAGGAAACTTCAACGCCACAATCATACTTGATGAAGGCGAGAACCCTATCATAGTTGTTGTAAATGATTTAGACGGTAATAGCGCAGAGAACCAACTATTAGTCACCTATACCCCTCAAGAATAAATTTCTCTTTGAAACAATTTGCCTGTCTGGTACGTATATACTAACAGGTAGGAAATAAAATAATAAAGCGAAAGGGGGTGAAAATATAATATATGAAAAATTTTATAAAAACATTAACAATTCTAACATTTGCAGGAGTATTTATTTTCCCCGCATCAGCGCACGCTGAAAATTTTCTAGGCAGAGGACTGGGAGCAACTATAAAACAAGAGCAACAAGAGTTGCACCAGAATATAAAAGATGACAGAAAAGACTTTAGGCAGGATGTTAAAGATGTACGAAAAGATTTTAAGGATAAAAGAGCATCTGAGGAAGCAAAAAGAAAGCTTAATAAACCAGGCCATCTTATTGGCGCAGAGATAACAGCAATCAACGGCTCCTCATTCACTGTCAATAAGGACGGTAAAACGTACACCATTAATACGTCTTCGCAGACGAAATTCCTAAGACACTTCTGGGGTAAATCAGGGGTCGGGGAATTTTCTGTAGGAAATAAAATAAATGCATGGGGCAAGTGGACTGACGAAGCTAAAACAACACTTGATGCTTCAATGATAAGAAACTTGTCTATAATGAAACGCCGTGGCGTATTCTTAGGACAAGTCACTTCATTAGCAACAGGAAGCTTCATAATAAAATCCATCAACCGTGGAGATCAAACCGTCTACTATGGCTCTAACACCAAGTTCGTCAACAGAAAAGAACAGACAATAACTGTCTCCGATCTCAAAGTTGGCGATAGAGTAAGGGTGAAGGGTTTGTGGGACAAGTCAAGCAACAAAATTACTGAAACATCAGAGGTGAAAGATTTCTCTTTACCTGAAAGAGTGAAGCTAACCCCTTCACCAACGATTCCGGTAACAGCAACTGCAACACCCTAATGACATGATTGCAGAACAAAAAAGGGCGGATTTATCCGCCCTTTTTTGTATCAAAATACTACTAAAAAGCCGACTTATTGTTGACTTTACCCTCTATTATTGGTAGCCTTGATTCAGGCGGTAGACCCTACCGTTTTTTCGGTTGTTGGATTTAATTCTATTTCTATGACTACAATTGTTGGTGTTGCACAAAAAGATAAAAAAGCACTTCTGTATTACGCTTATGCTAAGAACGGTAAAAACTTTTTGAAACTCATACCCAGCATTGATGGCTTCAAATTTGACGGCAAGCCTGAATATGTTATTGTTCTCGACGGAGAAAATAAAGAGGAAGAGAGTTATGATTGGAAAGATTTTAAAATCTCCAAACAAAAAGATACATATTTCCTCTCGTATAAGTCAAACTTCGGCATCCACTCCAATCTCAATGGCGCCCTCTCTTCAGACCTTTTGACATGGGTAAAGACCGGCAGAATGGACGACATCAAAGAATCCGGTATGGTAGTTCCGGAGTATCAACATGAAAATAAATATGCTATGTATACTGGAGGAAAATCTATCAACATAGCATTCTCATCTAATTTAACCGCGTGGCATAGTGAAAAAGAGCCGGCTCTAGAGCCCAGAAAAGATTTTTTTGACGACGGAAATCTTGAAATACTCGGAGTTCTTCATGTAGATGACCAGATTACTCTCATATATGCCGTCAAAGGGAATACGTCCAGATATTCAGTAGGAGCTGCAATCTTTGACAAGAAGAATCCTAGTAAAGCCATCTGGCGCTCTCCCCATCCGATCTGGGAACAAAAACAAGCACTACAGAAAACAAAATTTGCACCGCTTGGTACTGTGCTCCTCGATAACAAGCTAGTCCTCTATTGGCTAGTCGGAGAAGGCAGTGTCTACGCAGTCTCATGCCCACTCCCTAGTTACCATGATGCAAACAAAACGCCCCATACTACTCTTAAAAAATTTGATAAAAACCCTATCATCTCTCCTCGCCCCGAGGTACCATGGGACTCACGGGCTGCATTTAACAGCGCTGCTATTTACGAGGATGGTAAAGTTCATTTTGTCTATCGTGCACTCGGAAACACAGACCTCTCCGTTCTGGGTTATGCAGCAAGTAACGACGGTTTTAACATTGATGAAAGATCGGACAAGCCTGTGTATGTACCCAGAGAAGCATTTGAGTCACCTGGACAGCGCGCCTTCGCAACATTCGCTGATCATTTTGCATCAGGAGGAGGATATGGAGGAGTTGAAGATCCGCGCATTACAAAAGTTGATGAAAAGTTTTATTTAACGTATGTGGCATTTGACGGTGCCAATCCGCCCAGAGTGGCACTTAGTTCAATAAATGTTGCCGACTTTTTGGGAAAACGCTGGGATAAGTGGGAAAAAGCAAAGTTAATTTCGGCACCCGGAATGGTGAATAAGAATGCCGTCATATTTCCGGAGAAAATAAACGGTAAATATGTTGTCCTTCATAGAGTGTATCCTAACGTTCTCATTGATTTTGTTGATGATCTGAAGTTTGATAACTATCTTCAGGGTCAATATTTTATCCCACCAAGGAAAAATTACTGGGATAGCAAAAAGATCGGAGCAGGTGCGCCTCCTATCAAAACAAAAGACGGATGGCTCTTCATCTATCAATCCGTAGGCCATCAAGATCCTTCGAGGTATAAAATAGGTGCCATGCTCCTGGACTTAGATGATCCTACGAAAGTTCTCTATAGATCAAATAATCCGCTTATTGAACCGGACGAAGACTACGAGAACCAAGGACATAAGTCAGGTGTTGTTTATCCTTGCGGCGCAGTCGTTAAAGATGGCAATCTCATTGTATATTATGGAGGTGCTGATACTGTAACTTGCGCAGCATATGAAAATCTTGATAAGCTTCTTTATGAATTAAAGCACCATCAGGATTCAAAAATGAAAAAGGTCGAAAAGCCAATGTTGAGCTAGCAATCCAGACAATGATCAAACTACAGCGCCATCCAAATAATCCAATAATCAAACCGAACCCTGCTCGCAATTGGGAGCACGATGGTGCCTTCAATGGTTGTGTCGTGGAGCATGACGGGGTGTATCATATGGTCTACCGCGCTTTATCCTCAGAGCAAGAACACGAGAATAATAGAATGAGGATTTCTTCTGTCGGGTATGCCAAAAGCACTGACGGAGTAAATTTCGGCGAACATAGGATGCTTTTTGGACCATCTGAGGATTGGGATATCTATGGATGCGAAGACCCACGCATCACATACTTTGAAGAAAAGTACTACATCTTTTATACTGCTCTCTCGTCATATCCTTTTGCCGCACATGGAATCAAAACAGCAGTGGCTATCACATCAGATTTTGAGACCTTTGAACGACATCCTGTTTCGACATTTAATGCCAAGGCAATGGCCCTTTTCCCTGAAAGAATTAATGGCAAAATAGCAGCACTTATTAGTATCAACACAGATTTACCTCCAGCTAAAGTCGCGCTCGCTCTTTTTGACACCCCAGCTGATATTTACTCACCGTACTACTGGGATGAGTGGTACGATAATGCTAACAGCCACATCATTCACCTTATGCGCGATATTCGCGATCAGATAGAAGTAGGTGGCGTACCAATAAAAACAAAGGATGGATGGCTTGTGATCTATTCTTATATAAAAAACTACCTTTCTAACGAAAAAGAATTTGGCATAGAGGCAGTCTTGCTCGATCTTAATGATCCCAAAAACATAATAGGCAGAACGCATTCTTCCCTATTGGTTCCTGAAACTAAGTATGAACTTCTGGGAGATGTAGTAAATATTGTCTTCCCATCAGGCGCACTTGTTCATGAAGGCAAACTCCATGTCTATTATGGTGCTGCTGATACAAGATGTGCCCTAGCAACCTGTGAGCTTGAGGATCTTTTAAAAGAGCTCAAATCCGAAACTCATATTGAAGAAACCATTGCGCCTTCTGCCCGAGAATACAAGTTGATACGTTTTGAGGGGAACCCTATCCTCGCCCCTATCTTTGAACTTGGGTGGCAAGCAAGATGCGTATTTAATCCCACAGCAATTTATGAGGCAGGCAAAGTGCATATTATTTATAGAGCCCAAGCCATGGATGGTACCTCTGTCTTCGGATATGCTACAAGTAAAGATGGACTACATATCGACGAGAACCTTGATGAGCCTATCTATGTGCCGCGTGAGCCATTTGAAATGAAAACGCATCCTGTGGGAAATTCAGGATGTGAAGATCCCAGAATCTCAAAGATAGGTGATACATTCTACATGACGTATACTGCCTACGACGGCAGCAATCCTCCTCGTGTCGCACTAACCTCAATCCTTGTTGAAGATTTTTTGAATAGAAAGTGGAATTGGAAAACCCCAAAACTGGTTTCGCATCCCAAAACTGACGATAAGGATGCTTGCGTCGTTAAAGATAAAAATAACAACGGATATATAGTGTTTCACCGCCTTGGGGTAGAAATTTGGGTAGACATCCTAAGAGACTTACAATTGGGGGAAGGAGCATACCTGGCTGGAAAGATTTTGGCACACCCGAGAGAAGGCAAATGGGATAATGTCAAAATAGGTATTGCCGGCCCGCCAATCGAGACAGAAAAGGGCTGGCTCCTTCTTTATCACGGAGTGGGAAGTGGCAGCCAAGGACGTATTTACAAAGTCGGTGCTATGCTGCTTGATTATGATGACCCTTTCAAAGTGCTTGGGAGATCTGATCAGCCGATTTTTGAACCTGAAGAGCCCTATGAGAAAGTAGGCGAAGTGCCAAACGTTGTCTTCCCATGTGGGGCAGTCGTATTAGATGGCATTTTATATGTCTATTATGGAGGAGCAGACCAAGTGGTCGGAGTCGCAACCATCTCTCTTGATTCTCTACTAAACTACCTTTTAGGAAAGCAGTAACTTATTTCTCAACTCCTTGCTCCGCAAAGCCTTGGCGACGTGGGGTCAACTCTTACAGCCAGTCCCTGGATTTGAAGTACAGCATCATAGCGACTACTACTGCCAACATTACCACCATGATAGCCGTAAACGTATGGGCATTATCGTGAAAAGGAAGAGGAACATTCATGCCATAAATACTTGCCAGAAGAGTTAAAGGAAGAAGAATAGCCGTAAATATTGTCAGAACTTTTATAACTTCGTTCGTTCGTATAGAAAGCAACGATTCATAACTTCTAGAAATTCCTTCGATAAGTTCTTTATTATCTTCAAGACGATCCCAAATTTTTTGCAAATGGTCCAGAATGTTACTCCAGTAGAGCGCCATTTCACCATTTAACTGGGCATACTTTCCTTTTTCAAGATCAGCGAAAATAGGCATAGCAGGCTTAATCATTGTTTCGAAAACAACAATATTGCGTCTTGTCATAGAAATATCTTCAATAACAGCACCTGAAGTTTTCTCATCAAGCTTCTTATCAATATAATCAATGGTTGTGGTAATATCCTCTACGTAAGAGAACGTGGAATCAACGAGGACATCAATAATGCGATACAAAAGGTAGACGGGACCCTTTCCCATAAGGTCTTCTCTATGCTTTGATGTAATTTTACACATCTCAAACAGCTCATCAATCTGAGGAGTCTTCTCATCATGAAGCACAACGATATAATCCTTACCAATAAAGAAATCTACCTCTCCCAAACTTATTCTCTTTTTCCTAGGAAGCTTAGGAAAATTGGGAAGACCTCTGTTAGATAAAACGTTGGGAAGCGAAAAAGGCTTTGTGTCTGCGGCCTCCCTTTTTGTCTTTTCGATATAGGGGATATCCATCACGACAAGTGAATAGCTCTTATATATCTCAATCTTTGGAATCTGCGTCTTGTACAAAAAGTCCTCCAGATTCAACATGCTAAAACCGAAATTTTTACTGAGGAATTCTACCTGAGTAGGAGTTGGCTTACTTAAATTAATAAAAGATAGGCCTTCATGTGTAATTGTTGGAATATTCATAGGCTTGCTACAATCATGAAACTGATTGTAGTGGACTTCTTAATTGAAGTACATTTAGGACATCATTGTCAACCTTCCAATTTCCCCTCCTAATGTCCTGACGACAAGGTATTATACTATACCCTACTCAATAATTACCACCCAGAAAATAGGCACTATCAAAAATCTAGCGTGGCAAAATAGTCCTCAACTGTCTCAGATCTTCGTATCATCTTAAAACTCCCCTTCGGAGTTAATAAAAATTCTGCCGAGCGCAATTTTCCATTATAATTAAATCCCATCGAGTGACCATGCGCTCCTGCATCCGCGATCACGAGTAAATCTCCCACTTCAATCCTTGGTAATTTTCTACCAATTGCAAACTTATCATTATTCTCACAGAGCGAACCTGTGACATCATAAGTATGCGACAATCTATCATTTTCTTTACCCAAAACCCCAACATGATGATAGGCCCCATACATTCCCGGACGCATTAAGTTAGCCATCGTTGCATCCACTCCAATGTATTTTCTATATGTATCTTTCTTATGAATCACACGCGAAACCAAATAGCCATGCGGCCCCGTTATCACCCTCCCGCACTCCATCGCAAGTTTTAACGGAAAAAGATTCCTATCTTTATATAATTTTCTAATCCCCAAAGAAACCTTATTTAAATTAACCCTCTTCTCCCCCGGTCGATAAGGAATGCCAATTCCTCCACCTATATTGATAAATACAAGTTTTATTCCTAGTTTTTTATCAATTTCAATCGCAAGATCAAACAACATTGACGCTGTTTCTATAAAGTAGTTTTCATCAAGTTCATTTGAAGCCACCATGGCATGTAGCCCAAATCTCTTTACTCCTTTTTCGAGAAGCATTTTATATCCCTCAAAAACCTGCTTTCTGGTAAATCCAAACTTTGCATCAATCGGATTTCCAATAATCGAATTGCCCTTTTTGAGAGGTCCGGGATTATAACGGATACTGACCAGTTCAGGAAGTCCAGCGTGTTTTTCCAAAAAAGCAATATGAGTTATATCATCAAGATTGATAATCGCCCCGAGTGCCGAAGCCTTTTGAAATTCTTCGGCACTTGTGTTGTTGGACGTGAACATTATTTCTTCACCTGTAAAACCAGTTCTTTCGGCAAGAAGTAGCTCAGCTAAAGAACTGCAATCAACACCAAGTCCTGACTTTTTGAGCAAACGCAGGATACTCGGATTAGGCAATGCTTTAACTGCAAAATATTCTTTAAATCTAGAATTCCATGAAAAAGCAGCAAGTAACTCTTCTGCCGTATCTCGTATACCTTTTTCGTCATAAACATAAAAAGGTGTTGAATGCTTTTTACTGAGTTTTACTATTTGGGATTTGGTAAAGGGAATTATCCTCCTACTCATGCCTAGCATTATAGC
>JAHFKE010000063.1 GCA_023245515.1 Candidatus Levyibacteriota bacterium | reverse complement strand
CGAGTCAACCCAACCAGGGTCCGGACGTGTGTGTCTACATTCCGGGGGTCGCCAACGCCTGTGGCAGAAATCCTGCTCCGGCGCCTGATCCCGCACCGCCTACGACTCCGGTCACTCCGGAGCCAACGGACTCGGGGCCCACGACGGGTGGCGGAAATTGGATTCTTCCGCCGGAGACACCCAGTGGTGATGGGTCAGATACCCCGCCTCCCGATCAGGGAAACAACGCCGGATGTGGCATTCCGGGTGACCAGTGGTGCGACTAGCAATGAAGGAGAAGTGATGAGTCTAACACGTATTTACGTGGACGACGAACTCGTAGCCACGGTGGATACCCCCAGGGGAACCATCCAGAACGCCAGCTACGGCGGCTTCAGGTTCTCATTCGTATCGGGTGATGGACCTGTCCGCATCCGTCGTCATGCCAGGCGCACCGTTGAGGCGGAAACTACGGCCTTCTCGGATGCGAGCATGCGCGGAGACATCTCTGCTCTCTGGAACACGGCCAGGGGGCTATTCCACTAGCCGGGCGACCTCCTGAACTAAAAAGATAACTATTTCCGTAACTACGAGATGAAAGGTGCAAAGGCCCGCCTGCCATGCAAGTATTGACTTGTCAAGGCGTTGCGGGCAGGGGGCACTGAGTTTCCCGAGATAATCGGGAGATGGATAAGAAGACTACTACCGTAGATTTTCGCTTAGGCGATCTATTTCCGGTTAGTACCGTTTTTCTTTTTCATTTTACTCAGCTGCCCCCTATTGCATTTTATGAAGGAGTCATATCTCCTCTGAGAGCAATAATCTTATCTCCAGGCCTTTTTGCTATCAAGCTCCCCTTTTGTAAATATTCAGGCTGGAAATAAAAAAATATAGAGCAAGAAGCATCAATGAAACAACATTAATCCTAGATTCTTAGAAGAAATTGAGATGCAGATTACTAGGGATGTGAAGGCACGTTATCTCCACCATTTGGGCTAGTAGGCTGAGAAGGTAGTTGATCTCCACCATTTGGGGCACCCTGTGGCTCAGACACTTGATCTCCACCCTGCTCAGCTGAACCTGGAGTCGGCGCAGATGGTACTACGTCTCCACCATTCTCAACATCTCCTCCTTGCTGGCCGTGATCAGGGACCCTTGTGTCAGAAATTCCAGGTAAATTTGGAGAGCTTCCGACCTCTGAGAATCCCTTGACTGTCGCAGCGCCACCACCCAGAAGCCCCACCACAGCCGCTCCTATAGCAACAATTCGCTTCCACGGCTTTAGTTTTGCAGTCCGATCGTTCTTATCAGGCATCTTTTCATCGCGTACAGGACTGACAGCCTCGTTCCCAACAGGCATATTTTGACCCGATAAATCATGTTCAGCATTTCCCATATGTCTCTATTATACATAGGGCTACCGACCTGTCAAACCACTCGGCTTAAGTCTCGTCAAGTTTCCTCAAAATGATAGATAATTTCATGACACAGTATTGATTGAAGTTATCAAAAAGTCATGGATAACTTTCTCCCAAAGTCATGGATAACTTTATGATAAAGTATTGATTGAAGTTATCAAAAAGTTATCCACATCTTTTTGAATAACTTTTTTAGATTGATATGACAATCTAAGTTGATATCAATTTCCTATGGGCCTAGAACTTTTTGTCCATGGGATTGTTATAGGTTGACAAAGAAAAATAGCTGTGCTAGTATTGATTTAATATATGAGATTTGTAAGGTTTCTTCTGAGATTAATTAAGAAAAACGAGCCTAAAACCCTGGCTGAATATCAGCAGGAGATGTACGTCAAATGGGGTCGTAAGCAATTTAAGAAGCTAAATGAGTTGGGCTTAAATATTCCTGTGAGGTTAGCCTAAAAAAAGAGCATCGCTTTCGTTACTGTCTAATAAATTTTAGTACGAGAAGCAATGCTCTTAGGATAAAAGGCATTTAGTCCTTCAGGCAGGAATAAAACTAAATACCGACTCAAAAATACATTAAAGGCATTATTTTTGTCAAGAAAAATGATCGAGGCTAAAATATATTTTTCTAATTGACAGATCAATGTTTTTCATGCATTGTGTGATTGTAAGCTTTAAGCACGTAAAGGAGTTTGTCTTTTGAGTTGAAGTAGAGCAACGATGCTTGTAAGTTGAATTGAGGTAGGCGTCTTGGGCAGGGACTCCTACTTCTATTGAGCCTGCAAGCATTTTTTGCAAATCCTCTCGAAAAACCCTTAGCCCTTAAACCCCAGCCCCTCTATGACACTTCTCAAAGACTTGTGCGTTTTAGCCGTAATAACACTCTTAAATCCTAGCTTTCCCGCCTCTTTGACTCTCTTTTCAAGACCGTTCACCATGCGAAGCTCACCCAACAAACCAACCTCTGCAATACCTACGGTCTTGGTCAGCGTGACATTATTGAGACTGGAATAGACAGCAAGGCAGATACCCAGATCTATTGCAGGATCTGATAATTTAAGACCTCCGGCCACATTAACGAAAACGTCCACCGTATCAAGAGGCAGACGACAATGCTTCTGAAGTACCGCAAGAAGCAATTCGACACGTCGTCCATCAATTCCCGATACCACCCTACGTGGCATAGGAAGCCTCGTAGACACGACAAGTGCCTGTATCTCGACTAGGAACGCTCTTGAACCCTCTAGCGTCGCTACAAGCACGCTACCGGGCACATCGTCCTTTCCACCACTTAAGAATAGCTGCTCAGGATTCGTAGCCTCAATCATCCCGTCTTCTTCCATCAGAAATATTCCCACTTCATCTACCGGGCCGAAGCGATTCTTCAGACTTCGCAGAATTCTTGTCTTGGCGAATTTCTCACCTTCCAAGAAGAGCACTGTATCCACCATGTGAGAAAGCACCATCGGCCCTGCCACCATCCCCTCTTTGGTAACGTGGCCCACGAGAATAACCGGAATATTGTTCTGCTTAGCACAACGGACAAATTGTAATGCGCCGTACCTGACCTGCCCGACAGATCCCGAAAGCCCCGCCACATTCTGCGACTCGATCGTCTGAATAGAATCAACAATCACGAGCTCCGGCTTCATCTCTTCAATCTGTCCAACGATGGCGTCAGTATCAGTCAGTGAAATTAAAAATAAATTCTCATCATCTTCTTTATTCTTAATTCCTACTTCTTTATTCTTAATTCTCACCGCCCGCATCTTTACTTGCTCAACCGATTCTTCCCCCGAAACATACAAAATTTTTTTGCCGTCTTTTGCGAGACTTAACGCCAATTGTAAAAGCAACGTAGACTTTCCAACACCCGGATCACCCGCTATAAGCGATGCCGAACCTTTGACGATTCCTCCTCCAAGAACTGTGTTCAATTCTTGCAATTTAGTTTGAATCCTCGACTTATCTGAATATACAATATCTTGAAGTTTCTGAGGTTTTGCATCGTTCAAAACGGCTCCGATAGTACCCCCTGCTTTCTGCTCTGCATTTTGAATTTTGAACTCTTTTAGAGAATTCCATGCACCGCATTCGGGACATTTTCCCATCCAACTGGGTGTATCATATCCGCATTCCTGACAGACAAAAGAGGTTCTCATTTTTGCTTTCATGTTCATCAATTATAACACCTTAATCTGATAAAAAGCTTAAGCTCTCCTTGTCCATACGTGCACATGCCGGACTTCAGAAACTGTTCCTCTCACAAGAGACGTCTCCGCTTTTTTCGACCGCTCAAAAAGAATGATATCCTCAATACCCAAGCCTGTATCTTGTACATAACCAACAAGGCTCTCGGCTATCAAGCGGCGCGGCGCTTGTCTATCTCTTATCCAGAGAACTTGCTGACCCACATCCTTAGATAACAAATAAGGATAGCTATTATCTTTGAGAGCGAACGGCCCCTCCTTGGTATATCCGTGGATTGTATTAACAAGCTGCTCTTTCGGCTGAGAGTGATAGTATGCATTATTTTCATCATCCTTTATGGGTAGAAGGCGTAAGGTGCGGATCCTGTCACGCTCCGCAAGAAGGGAATCAAAATCGGGATAGATTTCAGGCACGATAATTTCAGGGTTCTCAAACCTCGTTTCATTAAGTAATTCTTCGGGAGTCATTAAAGACTGAATTTGATCAACAAATTTGGGGCTAGGGTGGCGACGAGATTCAGACTCTGCCATAAAAATACGGGAGCATCAAACTAACGATAACCGATTGGCTTCTCTTTCAGAACAGGCGTCAGATAGACGCGGTGCCTTCTCTTGTCATGCTCTGAAACAACAACTTCTACCTTCTGGTCAACGACATAGGTCACAGTTGGTGGAATCTTTTCTTTCTTAATATAGCCCTCAACATCCTTTGCATCTTCGCCTACACCATCAAAGGAAAGCAGCACGCCTGCCTCTTCAACCTTCAGAACCGTTGCGCTTACTTTCTTGTCTACTGGGAAGTCTTCAACTAGCTTATCAAAAGGATCAAGCGTCAATCGCTTTATAGAAAGACTTATCTTGCGGGTCTCTCTATCAAACTTGGTGATAACGGTTTCTACCTTGTCTCCTGCGTTAAAGAGGTCAGACAGGTTGTCCACCTTATCCCATGATACTTCAGAGATATGGACAAATCCCTCAACACCGTCCTGCAAAGCAATAAAGATACCAAAAGGAACCACGTTGCTTATCTTGCCGCTAACCGTCTGTCCTACCTTAAACTTCTTCATAACTTCGAGAAGCTGCTCCTCAGTCATCGTAGGCTTCTGGGAGAAGATGATTTTATTGTCTTCTCTATTAAATTCTAAAACGGTGGCTTTGACTGCGTCACCAACTGCAAGCTGTTGGGAGGTGTGGGAATTTGGAAGAAATCCTGAGATACCAAAGTCCGTGTCAACAACATAGCCTGCCTTAGCAGCCTCTGCGACCTTGACCTCAATCTGCTCTTTGCTCTTCTGGAGTTCTTCCAGCTTCTTCCATGCGATCTGTCCGAGATAGCGGCGAAGGGATACGATGGGTTGACCCGTTTCAGATTCGGGATTAAGCACGTTTACTTCGACCTCATCCCCTACCTTGAACTTGGAGAGAATGTTATGGAGGATTCTTTTATCTTTCTCAAGCACATAGGCATCAGTCTTTGCACCCATGGTAACGAGGATTTCGCCTGATGTGAGCTTTGTGATCTTTGCCTTGACTGATTCACCCTTTTTGAGGCCGACAAAAGCAGTTTTGTGCTTTTCAAGAAGCTGAGCCATTAAAGACCCTCTTGTTGACGTATTAGTTGTTGTATCTGAAGCCATTCATAGTCCTTTCAAAAATAAGATAAGGGAAGTATATCATACCTCCCATGTAATTTCCAATGTCAAATTTGTCACCGTCATTGCAAGCGACTGTAAGAAGCGCGGAATCTCTAACACCAATACATATCTCGAGATTGCTTCGTCATCCTGCCTGCCGGCAGGCAGGACCTCCTCGCAATGAGGTTGTACTTACACCTCTTCACGGAGGGCAAGACTGAGTATTCCAACAAGCACGCCTTTAACAACAGTTGCATCTAATCCCCACAAAAAGTCGCTCGAGCGTTAGTTTGTGGGAGCCTCAAAAAGCAGCTTAGCAATTAGGAATTTGGGGGCTTGTCTGATTTTCGGGCATGGAAAAGGACCTGTGGTTTGTTTGAATTGAAGAATGAGTTGCGGATGAATCCGCTGGGCTTTGCCGTTGGGCATTCGCATCTCATTTTTCTTTTCACCATCAGGTCCTTCTCCTTGTTACTAACTACGAAAATTTGTGCTTACTTACACACCTCCTTGTTTGTCACTGCATGAGTGACGGGTTATTCAGGTCGATCGCTCGCGACCAGGCTTCTGCCCTTGCAGCGAAGAGCTGCTGGGTGTAGTCCCGGGCGGTTGTCGAGATCTCCCTGACGAGTTGGCGCTCAAGTTCGAGCGTTTCCCCGCGGAAGATTGCGATCTTGTGGACACCCACGTAGGTGATCTCATCCTTTGTGTGGTGAAAATCCACCCACCTGGCTGCTTGAAGAGCCCTAGAACGGGCATCGTCACGCAAACCCCTGAGGAGCCAGACTGCCAGTCCGGCTGCACCGAGAATGGCGCCGATCACCACAAGAGCCAGTACGGCTCTCATCTATCCTCCTTACTTCCCGAGCGGAACCGCGGACTGGGCACCCGGCGCGTAGGTCGTGATGCCCGGCGGAAGCGCGTGGAGCTTGTCGATCTCCGCGCAGGTCGGGCAGTTGTTGTAGCCCTTCTGCTTGGCCTCGTTGGTCTGCGCTTCGACCTGGGCCTTCTGGAGATCGGCCTGCGCACCCGAAACCTCGGCGCGCTTGCTGATCGCCGAGTTGATCGACTGATCCACATTGGGCGGCAGGTGCACGCTGCCGAAGGCGAACGTCGGGTTGATGAAGTAGTTCCCGCCGAACACCGACCGCACCTCTTCGCTGAAGCGCTTGTTGACGTTGGCGGTGAAGTTGGCCAGCGCGTTGGGGTC
>JAHFKE010000062.1 GCA_023245515.1 Candidatus Levyibacteriota bacterium | reverse complement strand
TCGTCTCTCCTCTAATTTGGACAATGCTACACGACTATCAAAGACAGAGGGTTCTAGCATTTTTGCATCCAGCCTCAGATCCCTTGGGTACCTCGTATAACAGTATTCAAGCTATTATTGCTGTGGGATCAGGATCATTTGGTGGGAAAGGATTGTCTCAGGGAACGCAGTCCATACTCAGATTCCTTCCAGAGCGTCATACAGATTTTATCTTCGCAACTATTGCAGAAGGTTTAGGTTTTGTCGGAGCAACTATTGTCGTGGTGATACTCCTGCTTCTTTGTTATCGAATATATGTCATCTTTAAAGACACGAATGATTTATTCAGCAGAATTTTTGTGCTATGTGCTTTTGGTTTCATTCTTTTTCAGGGATTGGTAAATATAGGGATGAATATCGGAGTGGTTCCGATTATCGGCATCACGCTTCCTTTCGTTTCATTCGGAGGCAATTCTTTGATTTCAAACTTTATTTTTCTAGGTATTCTTTCTTCTTTAAGTCTTTCTCAACGAAATAGGGATGTTTTGCAGATCAGATAGAAATATATTGTTTTCTCTCAGGTCCTACACCCAACCCTACTACTTTGCAAGCGGTTGTTCTCTCGACCTCTCTAACTAGACCTTTCAGTGTTTTGGGGAGCTTGTTAAATGATCTAACATTTACCAGATCTTCTGTGAAAGATTCTCTATATTCAATCTGTGGCTTTACATTGTAGTGTGCCGTTATTGAAGCGGGCACATAGTCAATTTGTTTCCGGTGTAGGGTGTATCTTGTAACAAGGGGTATTTTCTTTGTTTGTGTACGAGCGTATTCTCTAAGAAGATCGCACTTGTTGATCACGAGTTCATCTACGCCATTCATTTTTGTCGCATACGCGAGCTGTACTAAGTCAAAGATACCTATTCTGCGGGGTCTTTGAGTCACTGTTCCATATTCGCCTGACAAAATTCGGAGGGCTATTCCGGTTTCAAGTGGACTGCCGGATATAAGGAGTTTGTTAACATTCTTCCCAGCCTCATATGTTTTGGAATGTGCAGATTGACCATTTCTTAGAGCCATACAATACTTTTCTGAAAGAACTCCCCCGAATTCCGAGACAAAAGGGCCATTGCCAACTCGGGACATAAGTGCTTTGGCAACGCCGATTGTCTTTCTGTGGTACTTCTGAGATAAATCTCCTCCTACATAGGCTGCGGCTGCAGTGGTATTGCTGGATGTAACAAATGGTACGGAGCCTTTTACCACATCAAGCATGACCGATTGCGCTCCTTCAAAAAGTACACTTGCTCCTTCTTCGACACGCTTTTCCATATATAAAGGATCGGGTTCGATAAATTTCTCTATCTTACTAAAGGCAGCTTTTAAGTTATCTATGCGTTCTTTGTAGTTTTTAATACTAAACTTATAAGTTTTTCTTACATACTTTAGATTCTCTTCTATAGTTTTGAATGAGTTATTTTTATCATGATGTAGATCTCCCATACTAACGACTGCTTTGTGCTTACCATGCATGCGGATAGCGCGGTCCGAATAGCAGGGGCCGATGCCATTCTTCGTCGTTCCAATTACTTTACCAAGTAGTTCATCCATCAAAATATGGTGGGGCTGGATAATGCTGGCCTGACATGAAATTCTGAGCCTATGCTTGAGGTCAATTCCGATTTTCTTTAATTTTTCAATTTCGGAAGCGAGTTTCTCAACATTTACGACGCACCCCGAGCCGATATAGAGGGTTTTGTCCGGATAGAAGATGCCTGAGGGGATCTGATTGAGAGAGATATTGCCTTTCTCGTTCTTTATCGTATGTCCCGCATTAGCTCCACCATTAAAGCGGGCGATGATATCGTAATTCTTTGCCAAATAGTCAACAACGCGAGCTTTTCCTTCGTCGCCATATTGAAGACCGAGAACTACATCTGAAAAGCCTTTTTTCTTCATCAAACGCTTCTAATAATACTGGAATAATTTATCCTTGTAAAGGAGTTGCTGAAGGTCGAATAGTCTGATATAATGACATGTATGAAATATGTAGTTATGAAGACCGGCGGGAAGCAGTATAAGGTTTCGGAAGGGTCTGTTATAGAGGTTGATAAGCTGAAGGCTGAAGTCGGTGCAAACCACGTTTTTGATGAAGTTCTTCTTTATACAGAGGCTTCAGGTGCAGCAGGTGCTCAAATCGGTAATCCCCGCGTTGCAAGTGTTTCTGTTGTAGCCAAGGTGCTTGAGCAGAAACAGGGTGATAAGATTCGTGTGGCAAAGTTTAAAGCTAAGGCACGATACAGAAGGGTAATGGGGTTTAGAGCTCAGCTCACTAGATTAGAGGTTACGAGTATTGTAGCTGGAGGAGCAAAAGCAGCTAAGTCTAAGGCTGAAACTAAGAAGACTACAGAATAATTTTCAATTTACAATTTAAAATCTTAGATTGCTTGACATAGCATTCTAGCGGTTTTACAATAAGTAAAATTGTAATAAAAATAAGGAGATAATCATATGGCACATACAAAAGCACAAGGTTCAGTTAAGGGAAATAGAGATTCGAGAGCAAAACGTCTGGGAGTAAAAATCTATGGCGGTTCAAAAGCCAATCCAGGCAACATCTTGGTACGTCAAAAAGGAACAAAGTTCTTTCCTGGGGATGGTGTCTCGATGGGGAAAGACTACACGCTATTTTCGCTTATAGCTGGCATAGTTAATTTCAAGACTCTCAAAGGTAAAAAATTCATTGAGGTAATTCATGGATAATCAGAGTATCGACAAACTTTATGAGTTGGAGCCTAACCAGCTCCAATCTAACCCCTTACAGCCTCGTGGTGTTATCACCCCTGACTCTCTAACGGACCTCGTTGAGTCTATTCGTGAACAAGGCATTCTAGAGCCAATCGTCGTAGCAGATACGCCCGCAGGGTATCAGATCATAGCAGGGGAGAGGCGCTGGCGCGCAGCAAAGATTTTAGGCTTGCAGAAGGTACCCGTGGTCGTTAAGCAAACTACTCCTCAGAGAATGCTTGAAATGTCGATTGTAGAAAATATTCAGCGTGAAGACCTAAATCCTATTGAGAAAGGCCTGGCATATAGGAGGCTCATTGATGAATTTGGATTAGGCACGACTGAAGTTGCAAAGAGAGTAGGAAAAAGTGTTCCTGCTGTTTCTAATACCATACGTCTTCTTTCTTTGCCTGATGCTATAAAAGACGCGCTTGTTGCAGGGGTCATTACTGAAGGTCATGTAAGGCCGCTTCTTTCTTTGGGCGAGCAGAAGCTTATGCTTGAGGTCTTTAAGACGATCCTTCGTGATAACTACACTGTAAGACAGACAGAAGAGTTAGCCCGTAAGATAAAAGGTGACGTACAAAAGAAAGAGCCGCCAGGTGAGAGGGACCAGCTTTGGGTGCCTGAGCAGGATCAAATGGCCAAAGAGATTGAGGAAAAGCTCACCTTTCATAAAGTTTCCATTTTCCAGTCAAGTAAATTGGCGCGCGTAACAATAGTCGTAAAGGGAAGCCCCGACGTTACAAGTGAAAAGCTTAAATTAATCCACGAAATCCTCACCAAGTAACGAGAATTAAGAATCTAGAACTAGGAATTAAGGAAAACGTATAATTTAATTACTTCTTACTTCTGATTGGGGAAGGGGTTTGTAACACCTCGCATCTTATTAATCGGCCAGTACACAAGAAAAGATTTTCCAATAATCTCTTTTCTTTTAAGAAATCCCCATTCTCGTGAATCAGAACTAAAAGGACGGTTATCTCCCATAACTAGACACTCTCCCTCTGGTACCACCACGGGTTCTTTTTCTTTCAAGAAGCTGCCTCCATATGTTCTCACGTCAGGTCCAAGATATGCGTTTTCATTCAGTTTTACGTCATTGACGTAGACGAAGCCCTCCTTAAGAAATACCCTATCTCCCGGAAGACCAATAACGCGTTTAATGAAGTCTTTCTCATTGTCGGTAGGAGCTTTAAATACGATAACATCTCCGTGCTTCAGGTCTCCTAGCCTCAGGCTTATGAGATTGGTCAAGACGTACTCTTTGTTTTTAAAGGTGGGATACATGGATTCACCGCTTATCTGGAAAGGCCTAAAAAGGAAAATGTATATTACGAGAAAAACAGATGCTGCAAGAAGGATGGTTTGCATAAAATCCAATGCAAAAAAGTATGCCTTCTTTAAAAACTCCATGCATCCATTATCTCAGTTGCTAATTATTTGTCAACGAGGCATAAAAAATATAGAATATGCATCATGACAATTCTATTTTTATCTCGTAGGTTTCACCCCCTTATTGGTGGTGTAGAAAAGCACGTGATGGAGGTTGGTAAGCGCTTGGTCAAGAGGGGGCACAGGGTGATTGTGGTGACGGAGGAATCACCAAGGGTTATCAGGAGTATCAAGGGTAGGACAGAAGGGATTGAGATGATTAGAGTTGAGACTGGTAAAGACAACTGGTTCAAGAAATTTCGCATTTGGAAAAGTTTGTGGAAACTAAGAGAGGTAATTCAAAGTGCTGACATAGTTCACTGTCATGATGTCTTCTTCTGGTATCTCCCATTTCGTTTTCTCTACCCCAGCAAACGTGTCTACACGACCTTTCATGGGTATGAGAGTTATCCAATCAGAAAAAGCGCAATTGTTGTCAGGAAACTTTCAGAGAAATTGTCGTGGGGCAATATTTGTATCGGAGACTTTATGAAAAAGTGGTACGGGACAAAGCCTGATTATGTTTCTTACGGCGCAGTGGCTCTACAACCTACAACCTACAACCTACAACCTAGAAAAGAGTCCGCTCTTTTTTTTGGGCGATTGGATGAGCAGACGGGGGTACTACAGTATGTAAAAGCTTTTGAGATTTTAAAGAAGAAATATCCCAAATTTGAACTATTTGTAATAGGCGATGGAGAGCAGAAAAGATTGCTGAGGAAAAAAATAAAGACAATTGGTTTTCAAAAAAATCCTGAAAGATATTTTAAAAAGTATAATTTTGCTTTTGTATCAAGATACCTGTCCATATTAGAAGCGATGGCATCTCGGAGATTAGTAGTCGCAGTTTATGATAATCCGGTGAAAGAAGACTATCTATGTATGGCTCCCTATGCTAAGTTCATTATCATAGAAAGTAGTCCGGAAAGAATTGCAAAGAGAATAGAAGAGGTTCTCAAAAATCCTAAAAAAGAAAAGGAAATGGTGGATAAGGCATATAAGTGGGTAAGTAAGCAAACCTGGGAGGAGATGGTTAATTTATATTTAGAGTTGTGGAAAGAGAAGGGTTAGGGGCTAGGTTCTAGGGGCTAGAGTGAATTGTTGCATTGTTGCATTGTTGATACTGCATAGGTGATTTGATATGTGCAAAATGTGGGTGAGTATGATATAAAAAGAAAATTATGAATGGTGAGATTGTAGTCGTTATTCCTACGTATAATGCGAGGGAGGGAATTATAGAGAATATTCTGAAAATACAGAAAGAAGTTCCTCGGGCAAAAATAATTATCGTTGATGATAATTCTCCGGATAAGACAGCAAAGCTTATTCAAGCCAAGTTTAAAAATAAAGAAAAAGTATTAGTTGTTGTTAGAAAAGCAAAAGGAGGACGGGGTTCGGCTGTTCTTGCAGGGTTTAAAGAAGCGTTGAGGGGAAAGCAGGCAAAATATTTTATAGAGATGGATGCAGATCTTTGTCATGACCCAAAGTATATACAAGAACTTGTAGCGGAATGTAAAAAGGCAGACGTAGTAGTAGCATCCAGGTATTTACCGGAATCAAAAATAACAGGTTGGAATCTTAAAAGGAAGCTGATGAGCTTCTCTATAAATACATTTGCAAAGCTTTTACTCCATATACCCATCAGTGATTATACGAATGGATTTAGGTGTTATTCTAGAAAAGCAGTTGAGTTTATTACTACCCATGAGGTAAAATCACGAGGATACATTGTGCTCTCAGAGGTAGCTTATATTTGTTATAAAAAAAGATTGAAGTTTTCAGAAGTGCCAATTAATTTTCACTTCGAAGCAATTACGAAATCGAATCTTAATTGGAAAGAAGTCAGAGAAGCACTCTGGACGATAGTTAGGTTGAGTTTTACTTAGCGTAGTATGAAAAAGGTTAGCAATGCAGAAAAATATTTTCGTAGATATCTTCGGATTGGACCTTTAGGATTGGCTTTGTGGCGGTCGGTTGAAGCGAAGCATCTGGGTGAAGTATCATTGCCTCGTCCAATACTTGATATTGGGTGTGGCTTCGGGGAGTTTGCTGTAGCGTACGCCGAGGAGCCGATCGACATGGGAATTGACCTGAGTGCTCGGGACCTCTATATTGCTTCAAAAACGAAAAAATATACAAATCTCACCCTTGGGGATGCGAGGGATTTGCCATTTGCGAATAATAGTTATGGATCGGTGTTCTCAATCAGCACTCTTGAGCATATTCCAAATTCAGACAGAGTTCTAAAAGAAGCATATAGGGTTCTTAA
>JAHFKE010000061.1 GCA_023245515.1 Candidatus Levyibacteriota bacterium | reverse complement strand
GGACAATCTACCGGTGGTATTGGTGGCGGAGATCCATATACAGGTGTTCTGGGAGCAACAACTATGGCAAAAACAGGCGCTTTTGAGCAAAACCTGATGAATTTCTTCGGAATAGTCGGAATGGCTCTTGTGGCTCTCGGCTACAAATCCTACAGAAAAGAACTCAATGGGTAAGTTTCAATTTTGTGGCTAAATCCTGAATGGAACTACTGTTTTGTTACTTAAGTATTGTTTTTTTCTCTGACTGCTTTAGCCTCCTCCTCGACTCTTTAATATTTTCCAAAACTGGAAGCTTTTCAGGCATAGTTCCGCCCAATTCTTTTATTGTTTGACGGACTTTCTTGCCTACTTCGTGATGCGCCATGCTTGCATTGTTCTCGCCAAAAATATTTTCACGCCTCAGTTTGGCTTCTGTTTGTGTAGCTCGAAAAAGATTAGCGGCTAGTTCTTCACTTCCCATATGATCCAAAATCTTTTCATCTTTTTTAAGCTTCTTTCTTGTATGGATATCTTTTTGACGCAATCCTCCGTAAAGTCCCATGTAGCCGTAATCTTGAAAGTTGGCATAGTTCATCACTCCTGCCCCCCTGGCAGCCTGAGCTAGGTTTTTGTTGTGTGCTTTCATTTCCTCACGTAGAAATACGCGCTTGTTATCTTCTATTTGTAAATCCTGAATCTCCTGTCGTCTTGTTTGAATCGCAAAATAGGTTTGAGCTATAGCAATTTCTTCTTTTCTTGAGTCTCCATTTTGAGCGATGAGATAACAGGCATAGCGAGACAAATGGTAGTCTATAATTGATCTTTGTGAATCAGATCCAATCCCGACCATTTTCGTGACGTCACGAAAATGGTCATCAATAGCTTGCTTACTGTTTTTGCAGGCTTCTTTTGCTCTGGAGATCGCGACTTCAAAATTCTCCCAACGAGCATAGCCCAATGGGTGCATGATTTCTCGAGCACTCCAAAATTCCTGATTATACTCATTGATTTTCTTGATGTGTTCAAATATATTTTCAGTCATTTCTTAACTATAATTATAGCTCGATTTTTATCCTTTTGCGAGTAGTCGTTGGAGTACTTGGAGCAAGCACAATGGCAAAAACAGGTTCTTTTGAACAAAATGCAATGAATCTTTCAGGTCTCCTAGGAATGCTTCTCCTGGCAGCAGGATATATATCCCGCAAAAAAGAATCTTTGTCTCGCTAAAGCTTTAGCGAAGGCGGATATCTGCCTAAGCTTCCCTCTTTCTTAGTGTTTTCCGTGCATCTTTCAGTAGTCTTTGCTATGCTGTAATAGCTATGCCGAAGTCTCGATTCCTGCGTAAGTCTGTCAAAAAAAGTAAGAAATCTAATATCATTAAAAAGAGAGATTCTGGCCACGCCCAGAATGACGGAAAAGTTTCTGAAATGACAAAGAGGACGAGATTATTATTCGTTGTCGGTTTCCTGCTCCTCGCTACTTCCCTACTCTGGCACTTTAATCAGACAATTCAGCTTGCTTTTTTTACCCCTAAAGTCGTGGCTGTGGCCAAATCTCACCCTATACCCACCCGCATCATTATTCCGAAGGTCAATATTGATCTACCGATTGAGGAGACGGCGATCACCAACGGCTCCTGGCAGGTCAGTCAGACCGCAATATCACATCTCACAGCCTCTGCAAGGCCTGAGGAGAAGGGTACTATCATCCTCTACTCTCATAATACCGATGATAGATTTGGTCCTATTCGCTGGCTGAATAAAGGGGAAAAGATAGAGATCAGGACTGCAGGTGGTAAGAATCATGCCTACATGGTATCGCAGACTTTAAAGGTATCCCCTAGTCAGATGGATATTTTGACTCAAAATAAGGGAGAAACGCTCATTCTTTATACCTGCGATGGTTTTGCTGATCTGCAGAGGTTTGTTATTTTAGCCTCACCTATTTAGTCCTATAGTTGACATTTTAGTCAAAATCCTCTATAATAAAGCCATGGTGGAACAACAATTCGGAAGAAATGAGCCACAGCTAGGTCCTGAAGCGCTTTTCGGTAATAAAGAGCGCATGCAAGGCCTTAACCGTCGTGTTCTTCAGGAAGCCCAGGCGAGATATCCTCAATTCGATATAAATCCCTCCTCGCAATACTGTATGCAGGTTAATCCCATCTTGGAGGAAGCTCTGAAGCTTGAGGATATGCCGGTAGATCATTTAACTCATGAACAGGGAGGTTGTATTTCTCACGTATTTAGTGATGTTAGGGGCGAAAAGAACTGGGTTGTTGATTTCCAATATAAACAATTTGTACCTCAGGAGCGACGTGACGAGTCACCCGATTATATGGTTTTCTCTTTTAGAACAAAAGATGACGTCGTTAAAGCTTTAACGGCTCATGGTGTGCCTGAGGCTAAGCATCATAAGTGGACAGAGGAATTAGAATGGGAGTTTAGAATATAGTTATGGAAAAAGCAATGCCGCCAGGAGTATTACGGATGTATGGGAAAAGAGTAGTGAACACAACTACTACAAAAGAAGACACTGCGCGCGCAACTGCAGGTTTGAATCAGCCGGATTTTGTGGAGAGAGCTTTTTTTGATCTTGATAACCCACGGATTCTCCACAGGAGCACCCTACCAGATGGTAGTGCTGTGGCGATTATGGATCAGACGGGTAAATATACCGACATCAGCCTTCTCGTCATCGCTAAGGGAACTGAGCACTCCCCCGAAAAAACCGAGTCCATTTATGATTATTCTCCTGCAACGCAGAAAGCTTATTGGCAGAGCGTTCTGGGATCAATGCTTTCCTTGCGCGAAGGTATTTCCGAGGAAAAGCGTGTTATTGCAGTGGAAAACTGTATTGCCACCTACTCAAATGAATCACATCGAACCTCTCGCAGCATAGGAAAGCCTCACGCGCATATATTGGTCCTAGACGAAGAGCATATTGAAGAAGATACTACAGGCACCATCCCTCATTTGGAAGACGAAAGAAGAGCTGCAGCAGTTGTGCTTCCATCTCTGATGAGGGAAGTTAGAAATAATTTACCTGCTGATCTAATGGAGGGAGTAGAAGGTCCTACTTTACGCACAGAGCTTCCGCATGGATATACAATGACTATTTCATCAAGTCTCGAAAGCCTTTTTGAGGATCCATCAAGCATTACTGAATTTATGCAGGCACACCACGCAGCTTATAAAGAAGCAGCGCACAGTGGTGGCGTTTTTGATTCGATTCCCGATCATCTTCCCCAGCCCTCCTACAGATTATATATCGAGGAGGCTGATGGCAAGCTATCTCTTTCTATCTCTCCTGAATTCCTATCCCATGCAGGAGTAATGGAGGCAGCAGGGGTGCTTTTGGACAGGAGTGAGGATAATCAACAGCGAACGCCTACAGATAAGCTTCGTGCTCTTCAGACAAAAGCCGCAGATAAGCTGAAGACGATTTATCCCTGATCACGGGATTATTTACCTGACATTCCCCAGTTTAGCTTCAAAATCAATACAATCCCTATCGTCATTCTGGCCAGCTTTGCCAAAGCTTCAGCGAGGCGAACGGCGCCAAGTCAAACTTGGTTAGTCGCGTTTGACGCGATCCAGAATCCCTGTCTGCCGACAGGCAGGCCCCTGGTTACTGCGGTAAGCGATCCTGGATGCACTCGTTCCTCGCTTACCAGGATGACGAAATAAATACAAAGTGAGGCAATATAAGGCTATTTGCTATTTGCATTTAGTTCCACGGAGGTCTACAATACGGGTAGATTATCGACTAGATTATGAGAAGTCCTGAGGCCATGATCAGCATTGATCAAACCCAGTATATCAATAATTTTCGAGTTAGTGTTAAGAGAGACGGACCCGAACCAATTCATACCCCCATTGGAAACACTGCAATGCACGAGGCAAAACATATAGTGGCTGCAGTTCATAACGGAACCCATGTCAGAAGAGCAACGATTTCCCCCGGTCCCGGTTATCTCGGTCTTACCGAGCTTAGTCGTCCTGATGCAGTAGCAGCAGCAGCACCGCATGCCACAGGCTGTAGTGGGACAGGGCATGACGTGCATATCGTAGGTGCAATGGGTCACGATCTGGACTCTGTTTCCTCAATTGCGAGAAGTATCATTGCTAATAACGCTGAGCAGGTGCATGCTGTTGCTTCGGCTCTTGAAGCAAAGAGGACCATAGGTGGTTACGACGTGCAGGAGGCGATGGATGGTGTCCGTAATAAGAAAAAATCAGGTGAGAAAGCAACACTTTTTGTAAAAGCTCCTGACGGACGAGAGCAAGTGGCAAGTGTCAGCGTTCACAATGATAAAATTATGCTTCCCGGGGAATGGATCATGGTAGGAGTTGAGAGATGAGAAAAGCGAATCAATTCCCTACTATTTAGCAGCGTTTTTGATGATCTGTGCGCTCTCGCAAATACCTTCCAAATCCGTATGTATCTCCATGGTGACAAGTCCCTTATAATTTTCTTTCTGTAGTGTTTTGATGAATGCTTTGATTGGAAGCTGACCTTTACCGAGAGATAAATGCTTATATCTGAAGGGACGGAGTGAGCCATTAAGGATGTGCTCTTTATAATCACTGAGATGAATATTAACAATACGATCTTTATTCTTTTTAAAGAAAGCGATAATATCTCCTTTCGCTGCGCCGAGATGTGTGGTGTCTAGAGTGATATGAAAGTCATTCTCTTTTATAATATCCGAGAAGAGATCAGCATGCCAATTATGCTTGCCACCGGGTGTAATCGCATACTTCTCTCTATTTTCAAATCCGATCTTGATCCCATATTTTTTCTCAAGAGAATGCAACGTTTCTTTATACTCTTTATCGAAAATCTGTTTGCCGGCAAGACTCAGATGAAGAACAACAACTTTTGCAGAAAGCATATCTGCTATGTGGAAGAGCTTGGTAATCTCGGCTATTCTGGTCTTGGAGAAGAAGCGAAGCGCTTGGTGTACGCTAAAGATGGGCATCCTATGTTCCTTAACGGTCTCTCGAACTTCTTTGATATCGTCAAAAGTAAATTTGGCAAAAGAAGGAAGAAACAGCTCTATTCCTTCAATCCCCGCCTTTTTCATAGAAGCAAACGCATCCTCATGGGGCTTCTTACCCAATATCTTGTTCTTTACAAGCTTGTTAAATAGTCTCCTGCGGTGAGGAAGGATGTCCGTAAGAAATAAGCCAACAGATATCTTCATATGCTCAATCAGCAAAAAGATATTATACGTTAACGATTAACAGTTTACAATTAACAATTAAACATTTACAATTGAAGCTATGGCAAAGAGAATCCAGGTACAAACACCATTTGGTAAATACTTCACACTTCTTGATGAGATAGATAAGGATCTTAAAAATTCAGAGGAATTTGGTTCTATTCTGATCCTCAGTTTGGTCGAGGAAGTCGGAGAGATGTCTAGAGCATATCTGGCCAAGCATGGAAGAAAGCCAACTAACATCAAAGCTCAGCAAGACGAGACATACGAGCAGGAACTGGGTGACATTTTGATAGCGATCATTCGCTTTGCAAGAATCAAAAATATCAATCTTGATCAGCGCATTATGTATACTCTCAAAAAGATCGAAAAAAGAAAAACCCACCCGAAGGTTTAAGAATGAGCGACAATACTACTATTCTAACAACTTCTCTCGACGGCCTTTTCATAATCAAGCGCCCTACTATTGGTGATGAGAGAGGCTTCTTCAGGGAGCCTGTTCGTATTAAAGAACTAGAAGCTGCTATGGGAACGTCTTTTCAGGTCGTTCAGATGAATCATGCCCGCTCTAAAAAGAATATACTTCGAGGTATCCACATAGCGCCATGGAATAAATTGATTTATGTCACGCGCGGAAAGGTGCAGGCCGTTATGGTGGATTTGCGTGAAGACTCTCTGACGTTTGGCAAGCATGAGTCTTTCATCATAGGAGATGATAATAGATCAGCTATCTTTATTCCCAAAGGGTTTGGTAATGCATATCTGGTTCTTAGCGATGAAACTGATTATACTTATCTTACGGATGAGGAATGGACGCCCAACAAAGAGTATGGCGTTTTGTGGAATGATCCCGATATTGCCGTAAAATGGGAAGTTTCAGATAATCTCATTACTTCAGAAAGAGACAATCAAGCTCCAAGTCTCAAATCTCTCTTTCCCCACAAATTCCAATCCTAACTCCCCTAATACTTTCTACTTTATACCGAATACTTTATACTAATGTAGTGGCGAGAGTGTTTCATGAGAAGGTGTCTCGATCGATCGTTAAGGCGGTTGTGTATCGTATTCTGATTATTATATCCACTACGATAATTTCTTTTTTGATTACCCACGATTATAGTACCACGTTCGTCCTTGTCGTCTTCGTGAACATTGCTAATATGGTGCTCTATTATCTCCATGAGCGATTTTGGGATTCAATAAAGTGGGGGAAGACCAAATAATTTTCAATTTTTAATTCTCAATTTTCATTGAATGATTCATTGCTTCATTGATTAG
>JAHFKE010000060.1 GCA_023245515.1 Candidatus Levyibacteriota bacterium | reverse complement strand
ATCAAGCACTTGACTACCTCACTCCTCTTGAGTATATTGATACTTACCTCAACACTAATGTGTTACCGATGTCCTCATCTCATACAATAACTTGCTCCTCCCTAGCTTTGTGGTATAATTGTGGCTTCGAAAGGATAAGTTATTATTATGCCAGAAAGAGGTCCAAGAAGGAAGATCCAGGTTCAAGCTCGAGAGCAACTCTCGCAGATTCGTCAATCGGAAGCAGAGTATTCTCGAACGTCCTATAATGAACAACTAGCAGTTTTTGATAGGGTAAGAACTTCTGATTTTTATCTCTATACAGCGATAGACGCTAGTGAAGAGTACATAAGGGATGAGGCTCCGTACATAAATGAAGATATAGTATATGATTTTTATAGTAGGATTATGGGTGCAGCTAATCGCTTGATCAATAATCAAGACTTTCTTTTAGAGGCAGGGAGGGAGCTTCAAGCTGTGTATAGCAGTCTTGATACTGCTGCTCTGCTGCAGGCCAGTGATCCACTTATGTATGTGAGTCATAGTTTGGTTCATAATTTTTCATTGTTCAATAGTGCCAAGGCGGGTCCTTCTCCTGCCTTTTCTCAATTGCCCAGCGTGGAGAAATTTAAGCTAAATCGGCTTTGCGATGAGATAGGCTCTGAAAAACCTGAGTCTTTTCGGGAGACAGCGCGACGCTATATACCTCGTTGGATGTCTCACCCCATTTCTCTTGATGGCAAGGATATAGCTGATGAAGACAGAGATGTGGTGACTGGAGTGTGGAGTAGTAAGCTAGCTGCCGACAGGAGCTTACTTATTAGTCCCGAGCAGAAGGCTGAAGGGGTGGCTCCGCTTCATATAGCCTTTGCAGCAGCGAGGGAATTGGAGGATGGAGGCAAGGAAGACATAGGCTATTCTCTCAGAACGGCTGCAATACTTGAGATTTTAAATGTAGAAAAGGAAGGTTTCCAGAAGGACAACCCTGAAATTCCATTTTTTTACTACTCTCTCCCTGGTCTCTTGGTAGGTAGAACAGCTCCTGTCAAAAATGCATACTTTGATTATCAAGCTGCTATGGACGAAACAATGGGCGCAACTCTTACAAGATTTCAGAAAGAACTAAGCGATGAAAAGGCTGGGCCTGCAACAGAATTTCTCTCTGCACTAGGTGCATACTATCCCAATCATTTTAGTGAAATATTCGCAATATCACTTATGAAGCAGGACAAAGAATACAATGGCTTCAATAGCCTTCCTGTGATTGAAGCTTTGGGGAGTAAGGGGTTTTCTTGGACTAAAGATCTGCATGAACATTTGTATGCCCTTCCGGAAAGAAGAGTGCTGATAGCCCATGAGGTTGCTCAGTTGAAGCCAGAATCTTCCTCAGGGAAAGGAGATGAAGTCATTGCTCCTGAGCAGTTCAGTGATGATATAAAATTTTTGGCCGAAAAAGGGGATTCTTATGCCTTTAAGATACCTCTTCACAAGCTGGATTTAAAAGTCGAGGGCATGAGGTCGGAAATGATCGTCGAAATAGAATTCGTGGGTGAATTTGTGAGTGCCAAAATCCAATCAGAAAATGGTGATATGAAAAGGTCAGTAGAATTTAGGATGGATTTCTCTGGTGAAAGTTCTTCTTTCGGGACCGATCTTTTGGGAAGCGAAGATGTGGATCCTGATGTGGCCGAAGATTATGCGGATGCGCTAAAAAGGGCAGTTAGGCAGGAGGCAGATAAGATACGAAAACAGGAGAAACAAAAAAAATCGGGCGGTAAGGCTAAGGTGGCAAAGTCTGGTCCTAAGGGCGCTTTACCTTCTAGGCAAACAAAGGATGAAAAAAGGGAAGCGTATGCGAGGTGGCGAGCAGAAAGGGAAAATGAGCCTCAGATCCCCTTACTCAAGAGATCTGGGCAAGACCAGGTGGCAGTCTTTACAGCCAGTGAGGTAAAAGAGCGAAGAACTGAGAGGGAAATTGTTGATTTGACTCGAGACAAAGTTGCAGAGATGTTGAAGGAGGCACGTATTGAGGCTGTTTCAGCAGACGCTTCAATTAGCAAGTTGCGACATATAGTCGAAATGGCCAATACAAGTGGAAAGACATTTGGCAAAAGGGTGAGTCGTTCAAGCGTGATGGATGAGGACATTAATCTTCGTCAGATCGAATGGGTCCTAGAGGGTGGTAATATACAAATCCGCTTTTATGTCTTAGGTAAGGGTGAAGGGAAATATGAACTCAAGGGCATACTGAGAAAAACAGGCGATCGTCAACAGGAGAACTATATCGCAAAGCTGATAGACAGAATTAAGGAGGAGAATGCTTAGTCAAAGCTAAAATAATTTAAAATACCCTCTTGCAAATGATAATTACTTCAGTTTATAATAGACAACATGGCAGTAAAGACATCAGCAAAAAAGGTTGAATCGAAATCAGCAGTCGTTAAAGCAAGTGTTTCCAGAGTTAAAGAGAAGCCAAAGACAGTATCTAAATCATCTGCGACAATGAAAAACTCATTACCCACCCATTCTTCAGTAAAAAATACATCTTCTAAGTCTGTAAAATCAAAGAAGTTATACGTGACGTTCATCGTGGTTATCGCAATTTTGGGTCTGGGACTTTACTACATGAGAGGGATGTTCGTTGCAGCTGTTGTCAATGGACAGCCAATCAGTCGTCTTGAAGTAGTTAAAGAAACAGAGAAGCAGAAAGGTAAAGAGACACTTGCTGCTTTAGTAAGAAATAATCTTATTCAGCAAGAGGCAGCTAAGAATAAGGTAAGTGTTAGTGATAAAGAAGTTGGTGATGAGATAAAGAGGTTGGAGGGTGTTATGTCTAAGCAGGGACAGAAATTAGATGATGCTCTTGCCATGCAGGCCATGACGAGAGACGATTTGAAGAAGCTAATTCGTCTTGATAAGTTAGTCTCAAAGATGGTTTCTAAGGACGTTCGGGTATCTGACGAGGAAGTTAGTGCATATATAGAAAAGAACAAGGATGTTCTTCCTAAAGACGCAGACGAGGCTAAGATGAAAAGTGATGTGAAAGAGAGTTTGAGACAGCAGAAGACAAGTGAGAAGGTACGAACCTGGCTTGCTGATTTAGAAAAAAGAGCTAAAGTTATCTACTTCGTACAATACTAAGTTGCCTCAGTAAAAGTCAGCTTGAACACTGATTTTTTCGACCTTAAAGTCTCCCGAGAAAAGCCGTTGAAGATAATTCCCCTTGACAGCTACTGTGATTGATGGTGTAGAATATTTATGTAGCACGTGATCCAATATGCCTAAAAAAACACTAAAGTCGAAAACTACAAAAAAACCTACGTCAAAAACGAGATCAAGAACAATAGGGGCTCATTTTTACGGTGTTCAACATGAGTTCATCATCATAACTGGTGGGGGATTTTTGGTGGTCGTTCTGGCTTTGCTTTTATTTTTCTAATTTCCTCAAGAGCAATTCCCCCCATAATTTAATATCGTCAAGCTTTTTAGTGTATTTTGTTGACATGCAATCCTCCTCTGCTATAATGTTTTACACTGCATACTCATTATTTTGGGAGTTAGAAGTATGCGTCAAACGAAAGGAGCTTATGATAATCAATGGGTGCTGAGAGACGTATAGACTTCGTGGCTGTGCCCGAAGCAGCAGTTGCTAACGGCAGCAGTAACGGTCATGTAAACGGTCATAAATCTGATGGGCAAATTCCAGTAATCTCGCTTTCTTCTGAGATGACCTCCCCCAAGAATACTCAGGGATCTCTATCCTTTGCTGAAGCTTTCAGTGGGCAGAATCTGAAAGATTATCTAGCAATATTTGAGAAAGACTTCGGAGTCAACGTGCATACGATTGGTCACACAAATAGTCGGGGAGAGCATGATTACTCTGTATATCAGGTTGATTTTCAGCCTGGTGCGCTAATCAGAGTAACTCCTCATGGTACCGATGCATCAGCGACTTATGGAACGATAATTAAACTTAATCTAAAGAATCTCGATAAGCCGGGGGGTGAAATTTTTCTTGGAAATAGTTCAAATCAAATAGTTGCTCACCATTCACTTGATGAAGCAGCCTTTAGAGAGGTTGAAGGAGAGGATGGAGCTCTGAAAACTATAGAATTTATAATTCCCAGTAGCGAAAAGGATAAGCCTGCTATGGTTGTTGCGCTTACAAAACAGGAAGTGAATAAAAGAAATAAAAAGGGGGACGTTTCTTCAAGAAAGCAGGTTTTATTTACGAGGGAAGGGCCAGCAGTCTAAAGTTTTTTTATTCGGCTTCTTCTTCAGGGTGCTCGTCGGGTATTTCTCCATCCATAATAACGGGAAGATTGCTCCACGATTTATTGATGCGATGATCAGTCAGACGATCTTGAGGAAAGTTATATGTCTTGATCTTTTCTGAGCGCGTTCCGCGTCCCACCTGTGTTGATTTCAAAGAAGAAATTTGCTCTTCACGCTTCTCAACTTCTATTTCCCATAATTTTGAACGCAGTATCTCCATGGCGATTTCACGGTTTTGGATCTGAGACCTTTCAGCCTGTGCGGTTACCACAATGCCGCTGGGCTTATGAACGATTCTGACTGCAGTTGAAACTTTATTAACGTTTTGTCCCCCGTTTCCTCCTGACCTGAATGCGCTAAATTCAATATCGTCCGGACTGATATGTAGGTCGATATCTTCAAGTTCGGGTAGGACTGAAACTGTGGCAGTTGATGTGTGAACACGGCCTCTCTTCTCAGTCGCAGGGGTTCTCTGGACGCGGTGGACGCCCGCTTCATACTTTAATGCACCGAAAGCACCTCTTCCGATGATTTTAATAACGTACTCGTCCAGCATCTCAATCTTAAAGCCTCTTCTTTGAGCAAAGCGACTATACATACGAATGAGTTCTTCTGCCCAAAGCTTGGCTTCGTCTCCGCCCGTAGCCCCCTTTACTTCAAGAATGATATTTCTATCGTCAAAACTTTCTTCCTCTTTTTGACTAGAGGCTTTTACTCCTTCTTCCAGTTCTGCTTTTTGTGCTTCAAGGTCGTCAATCTCGGCTTGTGCCAGTTCAGTCATCGCGGGATCTTCCAGGAGAGATTTAGTCTCTTCTATTTTTTGTTCAAGTTCTTGAACCTGTATGAGTCTATAGTCATTCATAGGATTAGAGTTAAGAATTATGAAGTAAGAATAAAGGAATATCTTAATTCTTAATTCCTGCTTCTTGCTTCTTGGTTGGAAATATACATAACTTTATCATAACAAATAGTTATTAAATAAGGATAGGCGTGGGGGAGGCTACTTTAGGCCCATGAGCATTTCGCGGAGAGACTTCTGTCCTTCTTGTGTCTTTCTCTTTTTATCTTCAACTTTCTTTTGGACTGTCTCTTTAATCGCAGAAGCAGTTTTTTGTTTGGTCTGGAACTTCTGAATTCTTGACGCAGAATCAACAAAGCGCTGCTCACCAGTATAGAAAGGGTGACACTTGTAGCAAAGCCCTATATGAATAACCTCTTGAGTTGATCCTGTCGTAAATTTATTACCACAGACACAGGTGACTTGGGCGTCTGCGAAATACTTTGGGTGGATATCAGATTTCATAGGTTTAATTATAGCTTAATTTGGCTTCTTTGACAAGAGATGGTGTGGGTGATAATGAAAGCGAGTTTCAGCAATAAATATGCCTAGAAAGACAATAACTCCACCGATCACATATACCGGATATATTTTCTCTCCGAGAAGCGGTATGGCAATGAGAATAGTGACGAAAGGCTCAATGTAGGTAAAAATACCAATCTCATTTGCTTTGAGATGCTCAAGGCTAAAATTATAGAAAAAGTATGCTAGAGCAGAGGAGAAGATGGCTCCGTAAAAAATGCCGATAAAGGCTTTTATGTCCATGTGGGCAAAAGGATGGAGTGTCACTGCTTCTACAAAGAACGCTGGGAGAAAAAGAAAAGCGCCAAATAGCAATGTCCAGAATACGATTGTGATACTCGGATAGGGGAAGGCAAACTTCTTTAAAAGGAGCGTGTAAACAATGACACAAAGGATAGAGAGAAGAACGAATATGTTGCCTATGATAGAGCCATCAGGTCCCGTTACAAGAAGCGGTTGGAGGACAATGAGAAGAATGCCAATCATGCTGATGATAGTTCCAAGAACGACCTTCCGTTTTAGTTTCTCGCGCAAGTACCATACTGATCCAAGCATCAAGAGAATCGGTGTTATCGAATTAAGAATTGGCACACTGATACTTGAAGTGAGCTGCAATCCGATAAAGAAAAGTCCGATATGTAATGTGATGCCTATGAAACCAAGAGAGAGTAGCTTGAGTACATCTGCATTCTTGATTTCGATTTTTTTATAAGCAAAGGGGAGTATGATGAGTGCAGCCAATGAAAATCTCAATGTTGCCAGCGTGAATGGGGGAATTTCCTGCATCGACCACTTGAAGATTGGGATAGCAGCACCCCAAATAATTGCGCCTGCAATCATAGCAAGAATAGCCAAGCGTCGTTTGGACAGTTTCATATTGACTAAGTTTTTAACAGTAATTTCACT
>JAHFKE010000059.1 GCA_023245515.1 Candidatus Levyibacteriota bacterium | reverse complement strand
AGAGGGCTAATACTACTCCGCTTCTGCATATAGCCTATTGTAATATGTTTACTCCCCCATGACAACCCAACTTGAGATCTCACATAACTACAAAGTCCGCAGATCACCTACAAAGACATCAATAACCTGTGCGGGAACGTCTGTGGCAAATTGCTGAGAAACAATCCCCTCTTTAATTAAATCTCCCAGTTGAACTGCTGCCGACTGGATATGCGCAGACCTTGCACCATCAGAAGGATGCGAGCGGAATACTTCACGATATTCTTTTGACAATGTTTTGACTCCCTCCGTCTGAAATACATCGACTGCTCCCTGCCATACCTGCTGAAGCACCTGTAACTGAGGAGCATAATCAGGATCTTCAAAAAGGGCATGTAGCACTTTTCTATCCTTAGCGTGTACTTTTTTGGGAGTGATTATTTCCCCTGCTTCTGCCCACAAAGCAAAATGAGTCGCAGCGTTAATTATATTTCTTTTAGGTCCTTTAATAACGACATTATGCAAAGCACGGGGACCAAACGCCTTACTCTTTATACTGTATGCATCATGAGCACGAGAAGCACCTTCTCTTAATGTGTCCAACTGCCCGGGAGCCAACTTAGCCTTATCATACTGCTCCCATGTTAATTTTTTAGATGCGACCAGCTCGATAATTTCCGAACCCGTCATGGCACTTTGGGCTGTGAACATCTGAGGGAACACTATGTTGCCCCTAAGATCTACATCAATAATACTGTCGGGGAGATAGAATCTTTCTTTCGTGAAACCAAGAAAGGATGAATATACAGGGGTTACTTCCGATATTTGCTCTCGACTCTCGCTTCTCATAACTTGCTACTATAGCTCAAAGGAGAGTGTTTTGCAATTTTATGAAGTCGGACCTATTTCAATCCCCCAATCACTTTCACTCGCTCGAGAAGCGATTCGTCTTCAAGCACTTTCCCTGTACCGCGCACCACTGAAGTAAGAGGATCTTCGGAGACAACAACGGGAAGATTCACTCTCTCAACTATTAAACTATCAATCCCCTCAAGCTTGGCTCCCCCACCGGTCAGAAGAATACCCTGCTCGAGGATATCAGGAAGAAGCTCCGGGGGCGTCTCCTCAAGAACCTCGGCTATGGCTTGAATTATTTGAGTAAAGATCGGAGATAAAGCTTCCCGTACTTCTGATTCTGAAATACGAATACTCTTAGGAAGTCCCGTCTCAATATATCTTCCCCGCACTATCATCATCCGCTCTCCCCGCTCGCCATCGCTACGCTCAGCCGTTAGCGGGCGGGCCCTTTCTTCCCCTACCTCCTCGGGAAGTTTTACTCTCTGGCCTTTGCCCTTGGACTTCCTGTCATATGCAGTTCCAATATTTATCTTAATATCCTCTGCCGTTCTCTCACCCAAAAGCAACCCGTGTTTTAGTCTAATATAATGGAGAATGCCCTGGTCCATGTCGTCCCCGGCAAGCTTAAGAGAGCGTCCTACCACAATGCCTCCCAAAGAAATGACTGCAATCTCGGTAGTACCCCCTCCGATATCTACGACCATCATCCCCTTTGACTGGAATACAGAAATACCCTCGCCAATCGCAGCAGCCATAGGTTCTTCAATAAGATATGCCTCTCTAGCACCGGCATTAAGCGTAGCCTCCCAGACTGCGCGCCTTTCAACCTCAGTCACAGAAGAAGGTATACCAACAACCACTTTGGGGCGTGCGAGAACTCTCTGGAAACGACCTCCAAGCTCATGCACCTGCTTAATGTAATGAGAAATCATAGCCTCGGTTGCATCAAAATCAGCAATAACTCCTCCACGAAGAGGACGAACAGTGACAATTGAAGCCGGGGTTTTACCAAACATTTTTTTTGCCTCACTTCCAATAGCAATAACCTGCTTGGATTTTTTATGCCTGGCAACAATAGAAGGCTCTCTAATAACAATGCCTTTGTCCTTCACGAAAACAAGCGTATTGGCGGTGCCTAGATCAATGCCGATATCATAAGAAAAGAAGCTAAAAAACTTATTTATAAAAGAGAAACTGGGAGTTTTCATTCGCGTGTAAGTAGCTAGTAGCATAAGCTTATGGTTCAAGGTGTACCATACGCCATTAGCCATAACCTATACGTCCATTCTAGCAGCTTGTAGCGTTCATGTAAACTGAACAGAGCCTGCAACGTTCATATAACTGAACGTTGCCCATCTTTTGCCAATATGATAGCATTTAAACAAATATCTACTATGAAACTTATCTCTTTGTGTGATCGCCTAATTGAATATTCGTTTTATTCCCTCTTTCTCTTGGTACCCTTGGTATTCGTAGGTAACACCTCAGAGCTTTTTGAATTCAATAAGATGTGGCTGGCATTCGGCCTCACCATCATCATAGGCTCATCTTGGATAACAAAAATGATCCTTCAAAAAAAAGTCGTCGTCCTAAAAACTCCGCTAGATATTCCCATCCTCCTCTTTCTCGCTTCACAGATCATATCATCTGTTCTTAGTCTCGATAGTCATATTTCATGGTGGGGCTACTATTCCCGTTTTAACGGAGGGCTCCTTTCTACAATTTGCTACGTACTTTTGTACTACGCTTTTGTTTCCAATCTCCATACCAAGCATGTTATGCGCATTCTTTGGGTAAGTCTTATCTCATGCATCCTTGTCGCTCTGTGGGGATTCCCAGCTCACTTCGGCTATGATCCTACCTGTCTGGTATTCCGCGGGACTCTAGATGTCAACTGTTGGACTGATGCATTTAAGCCAACAATTCGCACATTCTCAACACTTGGACAGCCAGCATGGCTTGCCGCATATCTTGCTATCCTCCTCCCCCTGACTATGGTCTATGGTCTGAATGTAATAAGCACAAAACACAAAGCACAAAACAAATTTCTTGTTCCTTCTCTCTTGTCACTTGTTGCTTTATTCTACATCTCCCTTATTTTTACCAATACAAGAGCGGGATTTATAGGATTTGGAACAGCAGACTTGATATTGTGGGCGTTCATCTTTATTAAAAAATCGCTACCCCGTACTGTCGCCCTAAAATATTTTGCTATATTTCATCTCACACTTGTGATCTCCAGCTTCTTCTTCGGAATGCCCCATCCCAGCCTTGACAAATTCACCTTTAAATCACTAACTACTCAGGTCAGTGCTCCAGCAACCAGCATTACACCTTCGACTTCTACTCCTGCTGCCAAACCTTCCGCAGAAGCCGCTGTACCAATCAACATAACAGATTCTGCAGACATAAGAAAATTGGTTTGGCAGGGCGCAATTGCAGCATGGCGAGATAATCCCATCTTTGGCACAGGAGTCGAAACTTTCGCTTTTGCCTATTACAAGTACAAGCCCGCCGCTCACAATCTCACCTCAGAATGGGACTTTCTTTACAACAAGGCACATAATGAATACCTTAATTATCTAGCAACGACGGGGATAGTCGGTTTGGGAAGTTATCTTTTGATAATTCTTTTCTTTTCCTTCCAAGCCAGCAAATGGCTTATAGCTCATAGCATATTGAAAAAAGAGTCAGAAAAAGACGAAAACCATGGAGCATATACCAAGAGCTATCTGCTGGTAGCAGGCCTCCTTGCCGGCTACGCATCCATATTAATCACCAACTTCTTCGGCTTCTCAGTAGTCATTATAAATCTTTATTTCTTTTTAATTCCGGCCTTTTTCTATGTCCTCACAGAAATGCTAAATCCTGAAAAAGCCCTCTCATTTGGTTCCGAAAAAGCATCGGATGGCTCGGATATAAATCCCTATCAATGGACGGCTATAGTAGTCATTGCAATAGTCGCAGTAGGTCTCCACTTGAATCTGATCAATTACTGGTCAGCCGACATAGACTATGCTTTGGGAGCAAATCTCAACAAAGTGGGTCAATATCAACAAGGATATGAGTCTCTCGTCCGCGCAGTTGATGTCAAACCAAACGAACCGGTATACACAGATGAATTCTCGCAGAGTCTAGCAGTTATGGCGAACGGGCTAGCGCTACAAAAAGATAACAAAAACGCAGAGCAGTTTGCAGCTAAGGCGCTAGAGCTTAGTAATCAGATTTTGAAAGATCATCCCAACAACATCGTCTATTGGAAAAATAGAGTACGACTTCTTTATACTCTTTCACAAAGCGATCTTACCAACAAACAAAACTACATTACAGAAGCAGTACAATCAATTGATAAAGCCCAAAAGCTCTCTCCCAACGACGCAAAAATATCCTACAATCAAGGCGTTCTGCACGGACAAGTTGGCGACGTAGAAGGAGGTATAAAAATATTAAATCTTACAATCAAATTGAAGCCTGACTATCGAGATGCATACTATGCACTGGGTTTGTTCTATCATGATCTAGCCGTTAATAAAGATGGTAAAATTATAGACCCTGCAATGAACAAAAAAGCCATTGAGACATTTGAATATATACTAAAGAATCTAGCCCCCAACGACAAAGAAGCCCGAAGCAACCTTGAAAAGTGGAAGACTCTATAACTCGTCAGTCCGTTTCTCGCGATTACCTCACCATAGCAGCACATCTAGTATGATCTCACATCCTCAAAACCCGAGTATATTGCCAGTCTTAGCCACAGCATGTATAATGGAGAACATGTTATCAATAGTCCAAGCACCTAATTCTGTCCTTGCCCAAGTTGCAAAACCCGTTGCTAAGATAGATAAGACTCTTCTCGGACTCTTAAGGGAAATGGTCATATCGCTTGAAGGCGCAACCGACCCTGAGGGAGTTGGTCTTGCTGCACCACAAATAGGCAAATCGCTCCAAGTTTTTATCGTCAAATACACACCTGACTCCCCGATCTCAACGTTCATCAATCCTAAGATAGAGTCTTTCTTTGACGAAGAAAATCCGACAAAAAGTCACCCCACAAGACAAAGTAAAACGACAGCAAAAGCAAAGAAGAAATCCGGTATTGAGAAAGGCGTTCAACTGGAAGGCTGTTTATCAATTGACAAAATTTGGGGAGTTGTAAAAAGACACTATGGCGTTGTCCTTTCGTACCAAGACGAACATGGAACACAGCACAAAAGAAAATTTGAAGGATTTATGGCAACCATAATCCAGCATGAATATGATCACCTTCAGGGAGTCCTTTTCCCAAAGAGAGTGCTTGAGCAAAATAATCAACTTTATCGTTCATCCAAAAATAAAAAAGGTGAAACAGAATTTGAAGAGATAGAGCTGTAGCCTATGAAAATAGTTTTCTTTGGTGCATCAAAATTTGTTATTCCCCTGATAGAGATGCTCAATCAAAATTTTGAGCTTACTCTCGTTGTTACAACGGAACGAAACCCCCTTGATACAGTACCGCAGTATTGTGAGCGGAATAATATTCCTTATGTAGCAATCAAAAGCCTCGATGAAGCCAAAGACATGCTGAAAGAAAAAAATGCGGATCTGGGTGTCCTTGCCTACTTTGGCTTACTACTCCCGCAAGCTATTCTGGAAATATTTCCCCATGGTATTCTTAATGTTCATCCCTCTTTACTTCCCAAGTATCGCGGCGCGACTCCTGTGCAAACTGCTCTTCTTAATGGAGAACAACAAACAGGCATTACCATTATCAAGCTTGACCAACAGATGGATCATGGCCCAATGCTCGCTCAGGAAAAAGAAGATATTCTTGAATCAGATACCACCGAGGCTCTGCATGACCGACTTTTTACGAAAGGTGCAAATATGCTGCAGGATATAATTCCCCAATATATAGATAACAAAAGAGATTTGAAGACCCAAAATGACGAACAAGCGACTTACACTAAAAAATCACTTACCAAACATGATGGATTTTTTGACAACGACAATCCTCCTCAAGCAAGTACCCTTGATCGAATGATCAGAGCCTATTATCCTTGGCCAGCTACCTGGACTCGCTTAATCATAAATGGGAAAGAGAAAATTATAAAATTCTTGCCGAATAAAAAGCTACAAGTAGAGGGAAAAAGACCAATGAGTCTCAAGGATTTTCTGAATGGGTATCCTGAATTGAAAGAGGCTGTAGAAAAGTTATTTTAAGCGGTGGCTACTACCTGCGAAGCTTCTACTGGAACAACATCAGCAACGGGAGTTGCTTTTTTAAAGAGTCTTGTGCACTTTGTACAAAGCTTAATCTTTACAAAGCCATTACCTGTATTGATTCTTGCTAGATGAAGATTAGGCTTGAAGATCTTTCGGGTGCGCCTTTTTGAATGAGACACATTGTGTCCATACATCACACCTTTGTCGCAATTAGCGCATTTCATTGCCATAGAACAGTATGATATCATATTGACAGGCTTATCTCAAGCCTGAACTTATGGATATTCTAGGCATCATCATCGGTCTTGTGGTTTTGATCTATTCATCGATCTTGCATGAAATTGCCCACGGATATTTTGCCTATCGACTTGGGGACCCCACAGCTAAGATCCTTGGGAGACTTACGCTTAATCCTCGAAGCCATATCGATTTATGGATGAGCATCCTTATCCCTATAATGACCTACGTCTCATCAGCCGGTACCTTTATTTTT
>JAHFKE010000005.1 GCA_023245515.1 Candidatus Levyibacteriota bacterium | reverse complement strand
AAAAACGATAATTCTATCAACATGCTTTAATGTCGAAATTCTGTGGGCAATACTGATAACTGTTTTCTTCTCAAGGTCCTTTTCCAAAGCCTCCTGGATAAGACTCTCAGTCTTACTATCGAGAGCAGAAGTTGCTTCATCAAGGACGAGGATCTCCGGATCTTTACAAATAGCACGCGCTATCCCAATCCTCTGCCTCTCTCCTCCTGAAAGCCTATACCCTTTCTCGCCAATTAATGTCTCCAGCCCTTCGGGCAATTTCTTCACGACAGACTCCAACTGTGAAATTTTTATCGCTTTTTCAAAAAGCTCAGGACGTATATCTCTCATTAAAGTAATATTTTCCCGCAACGAGAAATTGAACATTTCAGATTCTTGAAGAACTGTCGCTATATGCTGGGTTATTTCGTTATGTCGCATATCATAGAAGCTAACACCATCCACGCGAAATTCACCTTTCTCGAGTTCATACAATCCCAAGAGTAATTTTGCCAAGGTTGATTTACCCCCACCCGAATGCCCTACTACTCCTATTTTTTCATTCCTTTTGATCACTAGATTAAGATCCTTAATAGCAAATAAATTAGCCCCTGCACCTTCTGATATAGCATAGGCAAAGTTCCCATTTTCAATTACGATCTGCTTCCAGTCTTTAGGAAAGCTCAAGTTGCCCTCTTTTATTTCTATTTTTTGCCAATAAATCGGCATCATCCGCGCAATCGTGGCCTTATAGCTTATAAGCTCTTCAAAAATACCGGTACTATCCCCCGCCGCCTCTAGAAGCTTACTTATGTACGTATAGTAAACAAATATCGCGCCAACCGTAATAAGTCCCGTAACAAGTCCATGTCCCATCATAAGCAAATAAATAACGAGACACAGCCCGTTTACTACCTGAAATATCTTCCACTTACCCGTACCTATACTTATCGCTTTATGATTAAAAGCTTTCGTAAGCCGCTCCCTACTATTCACGCTCTGCTTAAAGGTATCTTTTACACCAAGAGTTTTGATAGTTAAGACGTTATTTAATCCCTCATAGTATGTTCCACTCGCAGCTTCTTGTGCCCTATTGGCATCATCTCTAATTTGGAGCATCTTTTTATAAAAACCGACGTTGATAGCGGTGAAGACCACGAAATAAACAAGTGACAGGAGAGAAAATAAAGGATCCAGAAATATGAATATAGCTATGACACCAACAATTTGAGCAATTGTCTGAAACCCTGTATGGGTCATGCACTGTAGCATGCTCACAATCGCCGCGGTCCCATTCTGAATCCTCTGCACTTTGTTGCCGGTATTTTCTTTATCATGCCACGCAAGAGTGAAATCAAGAAGTCTTTCAAAGCCTTCTATGCGAGCGTTATAACTCATTTGTACTCCCAAATCAGCCACTTTATTCTTACTAGTGAGTCGTACCAAAGAGACAAGAATATGGCTGATGCCTAAAATAGCGACATAGATGTAGAAAATGCCAAGCGAGTCACCCTTGTGATAGTGCGTAAAAAAGTCAATAATCTTACCGACAATAAAAGGTGGAACTAAAAAGTAGAAGAAGACGGCAAAGAGCGTAAATACCCAGAAAACAAACTGAGTTCTTTCACCTTTAAGAAAGTACCAAAGTGTCCGAAATAAATCCCACCAACTGAATTTATCATTCTTGTCATGTTTAATATGTGCATCTGAAGACATGGGGTAAAAGCATTATAGCAGAGCTACGATAGAATTCGAGAATGCAAAAAGCCTACGACATAGGCCGTAAGCTTTTTAGACTAGTAAAAAATTATAAAAGACCGAAAACAACTCCCATCACCAAGAGTGATGCTAATTGGTAGCCGGTATTTATAGCAAAGAGATGGAACTTCTTGCCTCCAAATAGCACATCTGTAAATTGCACAGGCGCTACGAATCCGAGCCACACCCAAAATGCCGAACTCAAGCCGGCATCAAGAGGGCTGTAGCCGAAAGATTTTTGAGACATAACAGATACGTGAAAAAGAACATAGGCAGTAACGAAAGCTGCCACAGCACTCAAGGTATACATCTTTGTCATTCCTTTTTTCGCACCCTTCATGTCCTCTTTACTTATTCCCATCAGCTTCATCCAAGGTTTCCCGAAAAGCATCGGCGAATACCACAGATAGCCAATAAGCATACTGGCAACAACTGCAGCCAGAAGTGTAAAAAGATTTACTTCAATATTCATTCATAATCACCCGCCTTCGCTAAAGCTTCGGCGAGGCAAGCCTCACTCTTACTTTATATATCTATCTAACCACTTTCTTACAAATAAGTAAACTGCGTTTTACAATATAGGCCTAATGCTATATAATAGATATCCTATGGCAGGACTGAAAGAAAAATGTGCGGTTTTTGGAGTCTCAGGACATCAGGATGCGGCATATATCACCTCAATTGGACTAGCAGCTCTCAATCACCGCGGACAGGATGGATCAGGCATAACAAGTACTGACGGTCGCAAGATGCGCACCCATAAAGGCAAAGGACTGGTCAATGCAGTCTATGCAAGTGACCCTTGGAATACACTGCGTGGAGACACGGCCGTGGGGCACAATCGTTATGGCACATCCGAAGGAAGCTCTGAATCCGACGACCACCTCGGGCCTATTACGCAAGTAAGACGAAAGGGCATATTAAGAAGGAGGCCTACGATTGCAATTGCAGTAAATGGCAATAACCCCGATACTACAGCCCTTGAGAACAGACTCAGGCAGATAGGCAGATTCAGTCCACGCGATAACGATACCGAGATGGAACATGCTCTCATAGACTATCACGTCAGAAATGGTGCATCAGTAGAAGATGCCGTTATCATAACGAAAGCAATAGCTGATAGTGCATACTCTCTTCTCGCCATGGACCGTAAAGGGAAATTGGTGGCAGCACGTGGCCCACACGGCATACGCCCTCTTGTGATGGGAGAGCTTGAAAGAAAAGATGGAAAGGCTACTGTTTTTTCCTCAGAAACATGCGCTCTTGATGTGATCGGCGCCCAAACCATACGGGAAGTAAGACCGGGCGAAATGATCGTCGTAGAAAATGGACAGTTGCGCTCTATCCAGTTTGCAGAGGGGCAGGAAAAGATCGACCCATTTGAATATCTCTATTTCGCAAGGCCGGACAGTATCCTGAAGGGTCAAACCATTCAAACAGTACGTGAACGGATGGGAGCAAAACTTTTCCAGGAAGAAAAAACAAGAGTTGATGCAGATATGGTCATTTCAGTACCCGACTCCGGAACTCCCGCTGCCATAGGCTATGCCCGAGCAAGCGGCATTCCTTACCGGGCAGGCTTCGTAAGTAATCGCTATAGCGGGAGAACTTTCATAAAGCCCGGTGCAGAAATAGATACAGCTATTGCCAGAAAATTAAATCCTATGCCAGAAGTAGTAAGAGGCAAAAAAATAATCCTTGTTGAAGATTCAGCCGTCAGAGGTAAAACATTAAAAAGATCCACGAGGCTTCTGCGTGGGGCAGGGGTAGACAAAATTCATATACGAATCAGCTCTCCTGAGATACTGTTTCCTGATTTCTTTGGCATCAACACACCAAATCAAAAAGATTTGATCGCTTTTCTTAAGAATGTTGAAGAAATGCGACAGGAGTTCGGTGCCGACTCGCTGCAATTTCTCTCCGTAGACGGAATGGTAGATGCCATAGGTATTCCTAGGGAGAATCTTAATCTATCCTGCTTTACAGGTGAATATCCTATGGATATAGGTAAAAGAAGAGAAGAAGTCGTATTTGCTCCACAAAGATAAGAAGCTATCCCAATACCTCTATCTGACGCTCCAAGGCTCGGGTCATACCAAAAGCTGCGGGAGAAAAAGGGTGTGGAAGCCATTCTCTACTATTGGTAACTGCTGCCCCTGTAACATCACCCGTCTGACGATCAAAGCTAACCAACTCTACTTCAAGAGGCTTTTCTCTTCCTGTTGCCAACATCAGTGATTCATCAAGCTCCAAAAGAGCCTGACGATCCCGATATGAAGGCTTAGGAAGCCTGTCATATGCACCAAGCACTACTTTAGAAAAATCAAGATCACCAGCAGTATTCCTCCATACCTGAACAGCGTTAAGAATTGGCGGAGAGGCATCATATCCAGCATTGGTATAGAAACTCCCTCTAAAAATACCCCTACTCTCACCAACAAGCGCTGCTCCATAAAGCCTGCTGCGCATGCGCTCAGGAAGATATGCGTCCAGTGATTGACCAAGCGCCACCCGTGCTTCATCATACCCCTGAGGACTTAGATCTTCAGGATCAACACTCTTAAATGAATCAAAGAGATATTCCTTAAAAGGAGTGGCAGTCATCCTCTTCTCTGTACCTGCTAAAAGAACCAGTTTGGGATCACAGTATTCTTTTATGGCATCCCGACATTTACCACAAGGGGCTGGCGGATTCTCGCTAAATTCACGATTATAAAACCCGATTGCAGTTAGCTTGTCATCTTTTCCCGCTCTACTGAATGCTCCTGCAATAACTGATGTTTCTCCGTGAACAAATGCATCACTCAGCTGATATTCAATATTGCCACCTGTTACAACAAGACCACTCTCAGTCACTCCGGCCGCACGGACAAAAAATCCTGACTGAGGAGGAAAAGCTCTGGCATCTTTGGCAGCAAGCAATAAATCAGAATATGCTTGCTTTGCCTTCCTTCTTAATTTTGGCTGATCTTCGCCCAAAAATGTTACTGAGGGCCTCCTTACTTCGCTCATAAAAATACTTATACTAAATACGCTTGCGTAAATGCAACCTCCAAATGATGAATACGACCAAAAGAATTACAAATAACAAGCCGGCGACAGTCTCTGTCACTCCGATACCTTGATCATACGTAGCCAAGCCTTGATAACCTAGATATAAAAAGAGAAGAGAACGAAAAAAATATCCAATGAACGTAGCCCGTAAATATTTCCATTGCTTTATCTTAAAAAATCCGGCAACGATTGAGACATGGACCGAAGGCATGAAGGGAATCGCCCTGGCAGCAACAATGACAAGCTCATCCTTATATGTCCCGTTGAAATGCTTTCTTATGCCCTCAACTCCTTTGTGTGATATTCCCAAGAATTTTCCAAAACGTGTAGTAATAAAATGCTCCATCTTATCTGCCAGAAAATAAAAAGGCCAGCTTCCGATTGTCTTACCCAAAGATGCAAGTACTGCCAGAAATAACAGATGGACGAGAGAAAAATGTTGCTTCTCTGCAAAAACTCCGGCTGTAATCAGCACGAGCGGTGAAGGGATCTGTGCTATTACTTCCTCGATGAGCGATCCAAGGAAAACGAACAGATCAAGCGGGACACTCCCCGCCCATATCTCAACCTTGCTTAATAACTCATTGAACATAGACCAACTATATAATGCATGTCGCGCTGCGTCAAATCCAGCTACAAATTATTGCAACTGCCTGAGCACATTTGCTATAGTCATTACGTGGTCAATGTTCAAAATCCCCACCAATTTCTAGAGGACTTTGCAGAACAAGCAGGGAAAGCAAAGAAGCGCATCTATCTCCAATCAATGCTTTTTGAACATGGGACGCTCCTTGGGCAACTTGAGCCTATTTTAATCCGGAAAGCAAAAGAAGGCATCGACGTACGCATACATACAGACTGGGTTTCGCAGAGATACACTGAAGGCAACCCAAATATCATACCCCCTTTTTACGGAGCAAGGCGTAAGTATATGCTTGCCCTCCATCATCAAAGCAAGCTCCTCAAAGATCGCCTAACTGATGCAGGAGTCAAGATCACAATGACAAACCAACCTGGTTTCCTCTCCAGAATGCTGTGCATCTTCAAACGCAATCATAAAAAACTTTATATTGTTGATGGCATATCATGGCTGGGAGGAGTCAATCTCTTCGACTTCGCCCTTACAATGATCGACTTTATGGTCAAATTTACAGATCCTTCCTTTGCGAGCTTGATGGCTCAAGAATTCTCCAAGGTGAACAACAAGAAACCCAAACATAACTACAGTATAGATTTCAACGACGACTATGACGTGCTGGTGGATGCGGGCATCGTCGGAAGGTCACTTATTCAAAATGAAGCGATAAAGCTTATCGGACAATCCACCGAAAGTGTTATTTTTGCCTCTCAGTTCGTCCCTGAAGGCAAACTTCTCAAAGCACTACTCGAAGCCTCTGATAGAGGCGCGAATATCACTATCATAACCTGTCCCAGAAGTCATGAATACTTCACCAAACTCCCCTACAAGATTCTTTATAAGATTTTTCGATTCAAAATTAAAAACAAAAAAAATATTCTCCTTCTCCACCAAGACAGAATGGTCCATGCAAAATTAATTATTGTTGATAAGAAATCCGCAATCTTCGGCTCTCACAATCTTGTCAGTGCGGGTGGAACACTGGGAACGGAAGAAATAGCGGTAAAAACAAGAGACAAAGAACTTATCAAACAACTGGAAGACTTTCTAAACTCCGAAACAAAAAGATAATGACGATATCACTGACTCCCCTGTCGAGCATCACATCTTCTTTGCATTTCAACCATATATGCCTTAAGCTTACGCGCATCTTCATGAGGATCTTCTCTCAGTAACCTATTCGCATACGCTATGCCTGCCTCAGCCGTACCTAGCTTATTACTAACCAGAATAAACTGCTTAAAAAACCACTTATTGTTCCCACCACCCAGAGACCCTGCAAGTTCAATTAGAATTCTCTGTGCGGATTCATATTCTCCGATAGCCATATTTCCTTCATAAGCATGTTCTTTATCCTTAAATCCTGCCGGAATTTCACTAAGACCATCAGAGCTGACAGGTACCCTCCCTTGAAAACCCTCCTCCAGTGTGGAAGTAGCAGATGGAATCAGAACATCCCTTACTGCCTCTAAAGGCTTTTTGTCTAATGTAACCAACGTGCTAAATCCTCCGACTGAAATAGTATTCTCCTCGAAAACGTAAATATTCTTCTCGGAATCAACTGCCAGATCAACCCCTATAAGACCAAACATCTGTTCATCCTCTCTCAGCACCTGCCTACACAACGCTCTTGTTGCGCTTTCCGCCACACGATTAAGGCGGGCAGCAAGCTCAGGATCCTCAAGAGTATCAATACGGGCGACTCCTGCACCCTGAGAGACATTAACAGGATCAGAACTCATTGCGGCATATCGTATCTCACCATCTATAACATGTGGACTATCGGAATCCAATGTCGTTAACATTCTGAAATTATAGTCAACTTCGTCACTATCAGTACCCAGCCTATCTGTGCGTGGTGGCACAATCCGCTCTTCTACGTGAACAGGATGGCCTTTCTCCAGCAAATTCCGCGCGTGATCCTTGATTGCCTGCGTATCCTCCCCATCAAAAAGACCAACACCATTTCCCCCCATTGCACTATTTGGCTTCACAACAATCCCCTTCCCCGGATTTGCAATAAGAAAATCGTCTATTTGCTCAGTATAATCCCGATCTCCCCTGGTAAGATATATGCCCTCAGGCACTCTCAAACCTGCCTTTTTCAAAAGCTCTTTTGTAAGCCTTTTATCATCAGCCACGCGTGCCAATTCTCTATGTCTTGCAGTATAGGACCACATCCCCGAATTGCCCAGCTTTTCATTATAAGTAACATCAAGAACATCAAGAGGAATCGGCTCAGTAGTTTTTACATATGTAAACGCTCCATCCTCGCATAACCAAAAAGAATCAGCATAGAAATTACCTGTCCGCTTATCTTTCAAAATACCTGCTCCATTTTCTGTCGGCAAAATGAGCAGGGTGCTAATCGGCCGGTCTGAAGAGTCATCTTTTTTGCTTCCACTTGATGCGACAATAGTGATCGCTTCTGCATTAAAGCCGCTAAAAGCTAACGTTCTTCTATTAGCAAAGAAGGCAGCATCTCTCACTTCCAACTGAGGATTAACGACAACATCTGCCATCCCTAACTCTTCCAAACTCTTCTGCAAACCATGAGCCTGCCATCGAAATGCGCTATCTTCAGACAGATTATCTTTTCTATCTTCTCGCCTTCTCCTTCTAACATTTTCCATGCCCACCATTATACACTATGAGTCTTTTGTGGACAAATATATCAGCCACTTTTGACAAAGCTTGCCGATTTAACTAGAGTAAAAGTAATGAAGCGATTCTTCATTGTCATTTTCTCTCTTTCAATCTTTGTGAATTTAGTCCTTTTGGACATCGCCTTCTTACATGGTGGATTCTCCCCTCTCAAGAAAGAAGTTATCCCTACTCCTGTTGTCAAAACAGAGAAAACTTCCACTCCCGACAGCTTCTGCCCCTCCAGCTGTACCAGCTTAATAAAGCAAGCGACAGAATCAAGCAAAGCAATTGCCCTGAAGCAACAGCCAAGTTCCCATGTGGGATCCAGGGAAACATTTATTACTTTCGGAAGTGGAATCAACTCTTCAGAAGATTGGCAAGATGTGTCAGGGCTGGAAGCATATATTAATACAGCAAATTATGGAGCAATCAAAGCTGTCACCCTTGAAGCATCGATCCATGTCCCTACAGGAAATCAGACCGCAGATGTGCGACTCTTCAATGCCACCGACCAACATCCTGTTTGGTTCTCAGAAATGCACTTTGATGGCGGCAGCACAGCCAAGCTCCTGACATCTCAGAATCTTACCCTTGATCCTGGTGATAAACTCTACAAAGTGCAAATGAAAACTCAACTGAAATTTCAAGCAAATCTCGATTCATCACGATTAAGAATAACCACCTATTAAATAAATCGGATTTTTAAACCCTTGCGCTTCTCTTTTAAAAATTGCTAAACTGAGAATGTCTAACAAGACCCACTGCTCATGGGATACATAAAAAATTACGATACTCTTGCTACCAACGACAATCGCAAAATTGTCCTCCAGATGATAGAGGCCGCTTACGAGTCAATTACGCCACAGGAAGTTTTTAAGAAGGACTTTTCACTTGAAGGCAAACTGCTAAAAATTCAGGGCAAAACATTTGACCTGAATAACTTTGAGAAGATTTTTATCGTAGGCTTTGGGAAAGGCTCTGGAGGCAACAGTAAAATACTAGAAGAAAAATTGGGCGATCTTGTCACGGAAGGATACGACATTGACGTCGTCGAAGATCCCGGCTTTCAAAAGATTAAATACACCAAAGGCACTCACCCGCTCCCATCTCAAGCAAATTTTGATTTCGCCAAAGAAGTAACAGATAAACTCTCAAATCTCACTGAAAAAGATTTAGTTCTCGTCATAACCTGCGGAGGCGGGTCGGTACTCTTTGAAGTTCCCAATACGCTTGATCTTGACCATATGATACAGGTTAATAAAGCACTCCTTGATTGCGGAGCAACAATTTCTGAGATGAATGCAATCAGAAAACATTTATCAAAAGTAAAAGGTGGTGGCTTCGCTAAGATTCTCTATCCTGCCACTGTTGTTAATCTTATCTTCTCAGATGTCCCGGGCAATGATCTCTCCGTGATCGCCTCAGCGCCACTTGTAAAAGATAAAACAACTATTGAAGAAGCAACAGCAATCTATGAAAAATTCAATCTGAAAAATTATAACGCCTTCTCCCCTTCCGACTTCACCGAAAGACCAAAAGAAGAAAGATATTTTGAAAAAGTATCCAATATCTTAATGCTCAGCAATCTCACCGCCCTTAATGCAATGGAGAAAAAGGCACGAGAATTCGGCTTTGAAGTATTTGTCATGACGGATAAGCTCCAGGGAGATAGTCGCACAATGGGCAAACAATTGATTAATGAAACACCTGACAACCACATCCTCATCGCGGGTGGCGAAACAACTATTAAGATAACTGGCCATGGCAAAGGCGGAAGAAATCAGGCGCTGATCGTAAGCAGCTTGCCTTTTATAAAAGATGGTACAGTCATCGCCAGTGTCGGATCTGACGGCTGGGATTTCTACGAATACGCCGGGGCCATCGCCGATGAAGACACCATAAGAAAAGCAAAAGAACTCAATCTCGACCCCCAAGCCTTTTTAGCCGATGACAATAGCTACGAATTCCTGGAAAAGGTGGGAGATGGAGTCCTGACAGGCAAACAAGATTCGAACGTCTCAGATTTATTTATCGTTCTCAAACCAAGATTATCAAACTAACAGAATGGATGATCTAACAGAATCAAAACTAACTGAACTCGAACTTAAAGCCAATGAGGCTCGTGAACTTCTGATGTCCACACTGCTTGAAGCGGGATCCGGTCATTCCGCGGGACCATTGGACATGGCAGATATTTTTACTGCCTTCTACTTTCATATACTCAAGCATGATCCCAAAAATCCTGACTGGGCTGATCGGGATCGCCTCGTACTTTCAAACGGACACATCTGCCCTATCCGCTACGTCAGCATGGCCCAAGCCGGCTACTTCCCTATCGAAGAATTAAAAACGCTTCGAAAAATCAACTCCCGCCTTCAGGGCCATCCTCACCGCACAGCACTCCCCGGACTTGAGACGACGTCCGGACCGCTTGGCGAAGGACTATCCCAAGGAATAGGTATCGCATTGGCGGCAAAAATGGACAAAAAAAACCACTACACCTACGTCCTGACGGGCGACGGCGAACTCAATGAGGGGAACATTTGGGAAGCCCTGATGTTTGCGGGAAAAAATAAACTCAACAACATTATCGCCGTTATTGATCGTAATAATATTCAAATTGATGGCTTTACAGAAAATGTCATGCCCCTTGAGCCCCTGCGCGCCAAGTTAGAAGCATTCAACTGGCACGTTCTAGAAGTTGACGGACACAACATCAGACAATTCGTTGACGCCATAGGACAGGCCCACGCCATCTATGAAAAACCCACCATCATCATCGCCCATACCATCGCCGGCAAAGGTGTCGATTTCATGGAAAAAGATTTTCACTGGCACGGTAAGCCGCCGAACTCCGAAGAAGCAAAAAAAGCACTGGATGAATTGAGAACCCTGCAAGGAAGAATAGTGAGCGAACACCAGGCTTAGAAATGTATGTTAAATCCAAGCTTAAAACTTAATCAGAAGTTATTTGATAAAGACGTTGAGTCCAAGCCTACCCGAGCAGGTTTTGGCACAGGACTCTTGTCCCTTGGCGACACCAACCCCAATGTCGTCGGTATGGCAGCAGATCTCACTGAATCAACTCACGCGCATCTTTTCGCTGAAAAATACCCCGAGAGATTTTTCCAGGACGGCATCGGAGAGCAAAACATGGCGGCCATCGCTGCAGGGCTCGCCGTAAGTGGTAAAATTGCCTTCATCTCCTCATACGCCACCTTTTCCCCTGGCAAGAACTGGGAGACCATCCGCACCACGTGCATCTACAACCATGTCAATGTCAAAATCGCCGGACATCACGCTGGCATCATGACTGGACCCGATGGAGCAACGCATCAGGCAACTGAGGATATAGCTATCACCCGTTGTTGGCCAGGAATAGAAGTGTATGTCCCCTGCGATGCAATTGAAGCTCACAAGGCAACCGTCGCCTCAGCGACCACAGACGGACCTGTATACCTACGCTACACTCGGGACAAAACTCCTCTCATCACTACAGAAGAAACGCCATTTGAGACCGGGAAAATGTATGACTATTGGATCACTGATAATCCTCAAGCAACCATTTTTGCCACAGGTTATATGCTCCACTACGCGCTAGTCGCTGCAAAAGAACTTGAGGAAGAAGGCTTTCCGGTATTAGTAATAAACGTCGCGACTATCAAACCACTTGACGAAGAGGGCATCCTTAGATTCACCGGACATACCAAGGCAATCGTCACTGTTGAGGACCACCAAGTCATGGGAGGTATGGGGAGTGCCATTGCAGAATTTCTGGCAAAAACCAATCCCCTGCCAATGGAATTTATCGGTCTACAAAACACCTTTGCCGAGTCAGGTACACCAAAAGAGCTAGTTGCAAAATATCAAATGGACGTGCAGAATATTAAGAGTGCCGTTAAGAAGGCAATAAAGCGAAAAGTATAGTATGGATCCAAAACTACTCGATGAACTAAAGGACGTAATCAAGGGCGATGTCATGACTGACGAAGAGACGCTCATGGCGAACAGTCATGACGCAAGTATTTTTGAAATCAAGCCCCAAGTCGTCGTCTCCCCCAATGGAGCTGAGGATGTAAAAGCTTTAGTAAAATTTGTCAGTAAGCATAAAAAGGAACATTCTGACCTTTCCCTGACTGGACGTTCAGCTGGAACAGATATGGGCGGGGGGTCGATCAACGACTCCATCATCGTCTCCTTTTTGAAATATTTCAATCATATTGGCTCTATCGAAGACGGAGTCGGTACAGCCGAGCCAGGAGTGTACTACCGTGATTTTGAAAAGGAAACCCTTAAGCAAAATCTTCTCTTTGCATCCTACCCTGCTTCACGCGAATTGTGTGCAATCGGCGGCATTGTGAACAACAATTCGGGTGGTGAAAAATCACTTGAGTTCGGCAAGACCGAACACTTCATCAAGGAGGTTAAGGTCGTTCTTGCTGACGGCAACCAATACACGCTAAAGCCTCTTAACGAAAAAGAGCTGGATGCAAAGATGGCGCAAAAAGATTTTGAAGGAGGAATGTATCGCGACATGTACAAGCTCATAACTGACAACTACGATCTCCTGCAAAAGGCCAAGCCACAGGTTTCCAAAAATTCTGCTGGCTACTTCCTCTGGAACGTGTATAACAAAGAGAAAAAAATCTTTGACTTAACACAGCTATGGGTAGGAGCTCAAGGCACATTGGGCATGATGCTTGAAGCAAAAATCGGACTTGTACCGGTCCGCAAGCACCGCGAGATGGAAATCATCTTCCTCCATGATCTTTCGCATCTGGGTGAGATTATTGATGCGGTATTACCTCTTCAACCTGAAAGCTTTGAGGGCTACGATGATAATACGTTAAAGCTGGCTCTTCGCTTCTTCCCCGAGTTTGCCAAAAAGCTGGGCATCGTAGGACTTATCCAGTCCGGTTTGGCATTTGCTCCTGCATTCATACAAATGCTTATCGGTAGACTTCCCAAGCTCATTCTACAAATCGACTTTACCGGTGACGATCCTGCAGAACTTGAGAAAAAAATAGCAACTCTTCGAGAAAAAATCAAACATCTCCATCCCCAGACTCGCGTCGCCAGAGAAGATCAGGAGAAAAGATATTGGCTCGTCAGAAGAGAGAGCTTCAATCTACTCCGTAACAAAATCAGAGACAAGCATACTGCTCCTTTCATCGATGATTTTGTTATCGACCCGCATAAGATCGCTGAAGTCCTACCATTAGTAACAGACGTGCTAAAGAAGCATCCAGAATTTATCTTTACCATTGCGGGTCACGTCGGCAATGGGAATTTCCACATCATCCCCCTTGTTACCATAGAAGATTCCAAAGTGCGTGCGGCAATTCCCGAAATATCTAAAGAAGTCTATGGCATTATCACTAAATTCGGCGGCTCCACGACTGGTGAGCACAATGATGGTCTCGTCCGCAGCCCCTATCTGGAGCAAATGTATGGCAAAGAAGTCGTCAAGCTTTTTGAGGAAACGAAAAAAATCTTTGATCCTGAAAATATCTTCAACCCCAGAAAGAAAGTCTACAGCGACATGGACTGGTCCATGAAGCACCTCCGCAGCCACTGGTAAATTAAAGGGCATCAAAGGTATTTTATCAGGAGTATTAGGGGGTTTTTCTCTTTATCATTAGAAGCTACGATTTTTTAGAAGGAAAGAGCTTGCCGGGTTGCCAAGGAGTACCAAGAAATGGAAGAACTACTCTATCCAAGCCAATCCATCCAGCTACTCTCCATGCCAAAATGATGAGCAATTGGATGACGAACATAAGAGGATTAGTGCTGACGGTTCCAGCAAAAAGATAATTCATGTTCATAAATGCTCCAAAAAATGCTGCGATACCAGTGAAGAGACCTAAAATAAGACCAACCCCAACTGCTAGTTCTCCAAAAGCAACCAGATGCGAAAAAAAGCTGGCATTAGGAACAACAACATCCTTAAGCCATGTGGCATACCAAGTCGAAACATCAGGATGCGCACCCACCGTCTTCTTCAAAGCTCCCATCGCAAATCCTGCTACCGCTCCCCCCGCATCGGGACCTACCCACACAGGATTGATGACTTTTGCATACCCTGCCTCAACCCACTGCCACCCTATGTAGATACGCAAAATTAACCAAAACCACGAAAGTCTTGTATCAGCAAAGAACAGCTTCGAAATAGGAGGCTCTGATAACTGTGTTATTGCATTAGATGTGCCGCCGTTCTTACTCATAATTTTATAGTAGACCGCCTAACGACGTAATGCAAGAGACAGTTTTGTAATAACTACGAAGCAGAATATGAGAATATTGCAGAGGCGAAATTTACACAGAGCTTTGGGTGTGGAGGGAATTTGTAATCGTCGGTTGACGATGATGTCCTAAGGGACATAACAAATTCCCTCCACGGGTGTACACATTCCTCCTTAGTTAGAAAATTTTTCATGAAGACCAGCTCCAAAGCAACGCGCCCACCAGCACACCCAGACCATTGGTCGCCCAATGTAGTCCGGCTGCTGCCAGAAGACTCCCGCTGCGTCGGCGCAACTCACAAAATAGCAACCCGGCAATGATTGTGAAGACAACCGCTCCCATGATCGCTACAAGCTGAGGACCACCTCCGCTTCCCAACGTGGCACCCACTGCACTATTAGCCTTAGTCAGACCAAGCGAGGGAAGGATGTGCCACACGCCGAAGACGCCCGAGGACAAAACAGCAGCCCACCTACCGTGGATTCGCCGGAAAAGTCCGAAGAGGACACCCCGGAACGCGATCTCCTCGAGAAGAACAGTACCAAGAGGAATCAACACCAGTGCTGTAATCAGCGCCGAGCTGATACCCATATGGTACCTCACGTCCAGAAATGCCGATCGAGTCACGGGCAAAGCTGCACCAAGCACGTAGACCAGCGCCACCAGAGCGACAATGATCGATGCGTACAAGGCACCCTTGCGCCATGCTCGACGCGTCATCCCTAGATCATCCCAGGAAAGGCCGGCCCTGCGAGCCACCATGAGCAGCACGGAAGCAACTAGGGGGCCGACAACAAGGCTGACGTATTCAGAACTGAAGTACATCAGCACGTTAGTACCAGCAAGAAGCGCTATTACTGCCATAATGACAGACAGCGTTCCCCTCTTGTTAACCTTCTGCTTTTCGCTCATTTCACTCCTCACAGAGCTACTAGATTTTTCTAACTATGACAATGTGCTTCCTACCTTTCAACTAGTGAAATTCGTAGGACACTTACTCTTTGGGTTAGCGATAAAACGTAGGCAGCATGCCCACTTGCTCCCCCTCAAGTAAAGCCCGTACAGGATTGTACGAGACAGGCTAAGTATAACAAAAAAACACGTATTTATCAACTATAGGACTATTATTTGGGTCGCAAGAATCTTCCTTGCAATCTTTGAAAAATAATTATAAAATTTTACTCGATTACCTATTCGCTGCTATGACAACAGAAGTTCCGAATCTCTCACTAATACAACGTGGTAAAGAACGACTTAACGACCCCAAAAATGCCTTCATGCTTGTGACCTCAATACGCGATGTTCCAGGCTATACTCATAATATTACCGTTGTTAGGGACCCCTATCACCCTGCTCTTGGGGGCTTACGAGAAGCAGATGCCACCAGACTTTTGTCAGACTATGAAAATGCCGACCCCATATACACTAAGAGAATCATGGAGGGAAGAAGTGTGTCCAGCGATATCGCAGCCGCGGGATTATTAGAATCCTTCCAACTAGGCGGAGAGATGGCAGTGAAACATGCCGGAGAGGTAGCCACTATGAGAGAGGGTATGGACAATCATCCCGAAGTCTATGGCGATTATAGAGGGGAAATTTTGGGTAATCGCGATGCATGGCTTGACGCTGCGAAGATGTTTGGTGGAACAAAAGGTATAATGGTTAGAAATCACCCGGGCGCTTATGCGGCCCTAACACCACAACAACAAGACCGCTTATGGGAACAACGCGCCGAGCATGTAATCAAGCTGAACGAGATGAAGCCAACAGACGATCCCCGTGTGGTGTATTACACTGCCCCAGATAGTGGAACAGATTCAGACAAAATGTCCAGAATCAGAGACTACACCGGTGGCAAATTTGTTGCCTGCTATCGAGTTGACGAGGGAGGCACAGGTAATCCTTCACCGACCACCGCACTCAGCGTTGCATATAGCACAAAGGCATTGCTCCATGAACTTGGACTCAACCAAGATGGTACTGATGTCTCATTTGGCATACAAGGCGCAGCAGGTGAGGTAGGATCGGTACTTGTGGGTCTCTATTATAAAAATCATCCTCGTGCAGAATTGATAATCACTGATATGGATCGTAGAAGGGATGAGCTGGAAAGATTGTCAGATCAGTATGGAGCAAATATAGTCCGCCCAAATGACATATTTGAAAGCGGAATTATCTTCGTCCCATCAGGGCCACCAGGGCAATTAAACGACAGAACGAGACTCCTAATGGTGGGCGCCGGCGTAAAAGGTGTCAGCGGCCCTGCCAACTACAACTGGACTGCCGGACATGAGAAGCGCCTCGCTGAAGAATTCCGTATGGGGGGGATCACTGTCGATCCGGCAGAGCTAGGAAATCAAGGCGGTATCCGCTCTATTCTGCCACAATTTATTGAGGATATTACAGGCAGAAGGCCCTCGCAGGAAGCTGCTCATCAAAGTGTTGTCGATGTCGAACCAATGACACGATCAGTGCTTGAGGAAGCTCGACAGAGAGGTGTCACCCCCGATCAAGCTTTCCATGAAAGAGCAATCTTCGAATACGCCACACAATGTAGAGAGCTCGGCCTCTTGTAAGACACCCTAAAATTATTACCCTTGTTTTTCTCTCTGGGAATAGATACTATAGATACTATGGCTCTCATAACGCTCCGAAAATTACTTGATCAGGCAGCAGTAGGCGGCTATGGCGTCGGCGGATTTAACGTCAACAACATGGAGCAGATCCAAGCCATCATGGAAGCAGCCAAAGAGACCAACTCCCCCGTCATCCTGCAAGCCTCACGCGGCGCCCGTAAATATGCCAATGATCGCTTTCTCTATCATCTGATGATGGCAGCAACAGAAATCTATCCCGAAATCCCAACCGTCCTCCATCAGGATCACGGCAGCAAAGAAGCTTGCATGTCGGCAGTTGATATGGGCTTTACTAGCGTTATGATCGACGGATCCCTCCTTGAAGACGGGAAAACACCTTCACCTTATGAATATAATGTCAACGTCACCAAAGAAGTCGTAGCATACGCTCATGCTAAAGGTGTTTCTGTTGAAGCGGAACTTGGCTGTATCGGGGGAATTGAAGATGGTGCCGGCATAGGAGAAGGGGCTAATAACTTCTTAACTGATCCTGATCAGGCAGTAGAATTTGTGAAAGAAACAGGCGTCGACGCACTAGCCGTAGCAATTGGAACAAGTCATGGAGTGTATAAATTCTCCAAGAAGCCTGATCACGGCGTTCTCGTCATGGAGAGGATTATTGAAATCCACAAAAGACTTCCTGACACCCATCTTGTCATGCACGGTTCGTCCAGCGTCCCCCAGGAACTCCTCGCCATGATCAATCAATATGGCGGCCAAATCAAGCCCACATGGGGTGTGCCAATCGAAGAAATTCAACTGGGTATCCAACATGGCGTTCGCAAAATAAACGTCGACACTGACACCCGTCTGGCCATCACCGCCGCCATCCGAAAATTCTTCATAGAACACCCCGAAAAGTTTGACCCAAGAGAATATATGGGAGAGGCAAGATCATTCAATCAGCAAGTAGTGGCGGACAGAATGAGAGCCTTCGGCCAAGCAGGCCACGGTGGAGATTTTAAATAAAGAACATCAGGAGCCTACCCCAGGGGCGCTGGCATTATCCCAAGATCATCATTGTCTTTCTCACCAAGATCCGTAGGAACTTTGTGCATACCCGTCGCTTCTTCCATTTCAGTCTTAGTCAAAAGTCCTGCTTGAGCACCGATTTTACCTACAACTGATGTGGCATTGTAAGATCCCCAAGTCATTGCCTGCTCTACGGACAAACCATGTAAGATGGCCGCTAAAAATCCGGAGGTGTATGAATCTCCTGCCCCTGTCCGCTCTACCACCTTGCCCTCATTAAGCCCCTGCCAATAAAACTCTCCCTTTTCATCAACCGCGTATGATCCGTTTTTCCCGTCGGTAATGACCGCCACTTTCGGTCCGAGCTCTTGCAGCTTCTTCAAAAGCTCATTGATATAATCTTTATCATTCTTATCAGTAGTATCAAGAGATAGGACTTTCTCTGCCTCTTCTTTATTCACAAAAAGATATGTCGTCTTTGAAACAACCGCCATCAGAACCTCTCTTCCCTCGCGTAATTGATGACCACCCGGATTAAATGCCAGCGTAGCATTATTCTCCTCAACGAAGGCAAGAGCTTTTTTATAAGGCTCAGTCCATTCCGTACCAAGACTGGTCAGGTAAACAAAAGGCGTCGTCACATCGCTCAGATCAAAATCATGATCTCTCTGAACATTCTGCGCGAAAACTGTCCGATCGCCCTGAAAATTAATAATCACCGAAAAAGAAGATGGCCCATTCACCTGCTTAACCAAAAGTCTGTCGAGATGTTCTTTCACCAATGTATTGCGGATTTTAAAAGACAACTCATCGTCCCCAATCTCTGAGCAAAGCCCAACCTTTATCCCCAAACGAGAAAGTCCTACAGCTACATTCGTCGCGTTCCCCCCCATGCAAAAATCATATTCGTCAACACTTATTTTCTCCCCAGGCCTGATGCAAAAATCATGATGCTCAGTATCCACGCGGTATTGCCCCTTTGCATCATAAATCGTCATGAATGCATCGACCGTGGTCTCTCCCACCGTAATCACATCATACTTGTACTTAGGCATACTACCAGAATAGCACAAGTAATTTTCAATTTACAATTCTCAATTTACGCCCACGATGCGCTATAATAGCAGTATGTCTAAAAAAATCTTACCCATCATCCTTCTCCTACCAATAACACTTCTCGCCTACCTTTTCATCTCCTATCCTCATACCTCCGTGCTAAAATCTTCCTATTATCTTATGAATCATATTATTAACCCACATGCCAAACTCAATAAGCATGTCATGGGATTTCTCCCATACTGGCATATCGACAACATGCAATACGTCAAACCTGAGATGCTCTCAGAAATCAACTATTTCGGTCTGACCGCTGGCAAAGATGGTAAACTTCTGACAATAGTGGACAATCAGACAGACCCCGGATGGCGAGAATGGAATACAGAGTCAACGAAAGATTTCGTCACGAAATCCAAAATTATGGGAACCGAAGTCTCCCTCACCGTCACTGCTCAAAAGAATAAGATCATTGAGTCTCTTTTGGATTCCCCTACCTCTCAAGCCACCTTAGTATCCCAAATTCTTGAACAAATAAAAACGCGCAGCCTGAACGGCATCAACATAGACTTCGAATACCTTGGGGACGTAGACAAAGAGTACAAAAATAAATTCACCGACTTTACCAAATTACTTCACGAAAAAATTCAAAAAGAATCACCAAAAACCAAACTCTCTCTCAGCATCATGCCGCTCGCTGGCCGTGAGAAAGATCTTTTTGATCTCAAGAAAATCGCTCCTTACTTTGACCGCTTCATCGGCATGTCATACGATTATTACGGAGCAAGCTCAGAGATCGCAGGACCGGTCGCTCCCATGAAGGGCTTTAAAGAAAACAAATATTTCTTTGATGTACAGACGTCATATGAAGACTACCTGAAAGTAGTTCCAAAAGAAAAAATCATCATGGGCATCCCCTACTATGGCTGGGACTTCGCAGTTGTAGACGGGAAGAAAATACAAAGCAAAACCTTCCCTCAAGATGATCCTAAAAACTACGCCGCAGTCATGTCTTACGGCCGAATGAAGGAAAGCGCGGATCTCAAACCCAACCAATGCCAATGGGACGATTACGCCCTCGCGACATGGTGCTGGTACACCAAAGACGATGTAGATCATCAGGTGTGGCTTGAAGATAACAAATCCTTAGGAATCAAATTTGATTTCGCAGAGCAAAAGAATCTAGGAGGTATCGCGATCTGGGTTCTGGGATATGACAAAGACTACCCTGATTTGTGGAATATGTTGAAAGGAAAATTCGGAGAAAAATAAAGACTATCGCACTATCATGAGCCAAAACACAATGGCCACCATTATGCGGTAAAGACCGAATGCGACAAAACTATGATGCTCGATATAGCGAAGGAAGTATTTTACTGCCAAAAGAGCAGTAAGAAATGCGCCTACAAATCCAACAGTCAGAACCCCCCATTCTTGAGAAGTGAAACCAAAACTACTCTTTGCTAAGTCAAGTCCCGTCGCAGCAGCCATCGTCGGGATCGCAAGAAAAAAAGAAAATTCAACTGCCGTCTTTCTCTTGAGTCCTACAAACAATCCTCCAAGAATTGTCGCCGCTGAACGAGAAACTCCTGGAATCACAGAGATCGATTGAACAAGTCCAATCACCATCGCCTTTTTATAACTCAAATTCTCGGCCTTCTCCAAATGATGCGGCTGCTCTTTATAGAACTTTTCGATAAACAAAAGTACGATACCCCCGATCAGAAGCGCCCAGAGCGTCACTGCGGTATTTCCCAAAAGAAAATGCTTGATCAACTTGTACAGAGCAAAACCGATGATAGCCGTCGGCACAAAAGCAGCAATAATCTTGGGCCATAGCTTTTTATTCTCAAGTAACCTTTTGCCATAAAGTACAACAACCGCGAGAATCGCGCCCAGTTGAATGATCACCTCAAAACTTTTGACAAATTCCGTTTGCGCCACATGCAAAAGCTGAGAAGCCAACACCAAATGTCCCGTTGAAGAAATTGGCAAAAACTCACTAACGCCCTCAACTACTGATAAAATAATAGCCTGCAAAAAATCCATCCCAGATAGTTTAGCACACTAGTTGAGGAATAAAAACGACTTTATCTTGACAAGCATATCTCTCTTATAGGCATAATAGAGGTAACCATATGTTCCAGAAATTCAGTCATATAGCAAGATCCCTGGTAAACAAAAAGTGGCCTTTAGCCATCCTACTCCTTCTTGTCGTAATTCCAATCTGGGCAAGCCTCTACCCTCAACAAAAAGTGCTCATAGTAGAAAATAAGCCGGTTGCTGATGTGGGAGGCAAATTGGTTTACCTCAAGGACATTCAGCAGACAGCACGGGAAGAGAACAGTTCGGCAACTATGACCAGTGAGGTTCTCCGAACAGCTTTTGAAGCGCTGTCAGAGCAAATCCTACTTGATATGGAAGCTAATAATCTACAATTTACTATCTCTGACGAGGACATAAAGGAAAGTCTAAAGCCAGATGTGCAATCTTTAGATCAGCCAACGCCAACAGAAAAGGAGCTCTCTGCATACGAAAAAAAAATAGCTAGATATAATTTGATCAAAGAAAAAGTGACAAAAGCATCGCTAGAGTCTCGGGAAGCATACAGCATTGGCTTTGACCTCATACCCTATTCTGACAATAAAGAACGGTATACCAGAGACGAGTTAAATTTTTTCGAAATGCAAAAGGATTCTATTAACAAAGTCCTCCCCATGATTCGAAAAAGATTGATCGGCGGGGAGATATTTTTAAGCCTAGCAAGATCTATCTATAATAACTATCCCTACCTGCAAAAGATAATGAAAGTGAATGAATACTTTATACGTTCAACCAATAGTGAAAACCTTATCCGGGACCCCAGACTCTATATATACGATAAGACGAAAGTGGGCAACGTTTTCTTTGACACAATTTTCTCACTGGAAGTCAATCAAGCAAAGCTCATCTTTGAGCAGAACACTCCCTCCGGATACGTCATCCAGGTAAAAACAATTCATAATGAGGGAATCCACACATATGAAGATTGGCTGGACATGAAAAAGAAGGAACTGGTGAGGAAGTATATATCGATATAATTAACACTTATCCCTTTACGCTTGCCCCTTGAACTTAAGGGCGCAGGAGTTGATGCAATATCGTTTACCCGTGGTATTTTGGGGGCCGTCATCAAAAACATGCCCCAGGTGTGCACCGCAATTCCTACATACCACCTCTGTTCTCGTCATCCCACTACTATCATCTACCTGCAGCTCTACGTTTTCTAGGTTTGTAGGCTTATCAAAACTCGGCCATCCCGTACCACTATCAAATTTCGCCTCTGATGAAAATAATGGATGGCCACATGCGGTGCATTCATACATCCCGCTCTCGTGGTTGTCATAATACTTTCCTGTAAAAGGGGCCTCAGTCCCCTTCTCCCGCAACACCTTATATTCTTCAGGCGTTAACTTCTTTTTCCAATAATCATCCGGCATAGATTTCATATCACTCATAAATACTAGTATACACTAACATAGTAGGGAGGGCAGCTTGGGGTAGTATTTGTATGGCGTTAGCCATAAGTGACGAAGAGTCACGAACAAATACAGCCTTACGCTGCCCTTATACCCAAAGTTCCGAAGAACCGACACATTTTCTGGCAACGCCTTTGTCACCTATGTATCGAGAACTCTTTCCCGTGAGCTTGTTTCTTTTTAATTTCTTGCAACACCTCCTTTCGGAGCAACCTAGTGTGTTACTGGTGGACTTTGAAGTCCATGAGGAGCATCAGTCCCGAAATGAAGCCAATAAGCACTCCACCGAGGAACATGAGTATCCCCACAACGAACATCCTCCTGGCAGCAGACTGCTCTTCGGACCCCGAGTAACCGACCTGACGCGAACGCCGATATGCCCGACGCATGATGAGAACACCTGCCGATATGAACAGAATGCTCAGCACGAACTGGGGCCAAGGTACTGATACTGTCATCTTTATACCTCCCTCCAGACGTCGTAGGACTTCCGTTCCTTGATCAGTGCTCCTGATGATCTTCGCTGTTGTCAGCCTCGTGCGAATCCCCGCCAATCAACTTGACGATGAATCGCCACCCAAGAGCTACCCCTCCCACAACACCAAGTGTGATGAGAGAGACAACAATGGCAAATACATGCATGGCACCTCCTCTCCGGTGCATAATAGCCTAGCCTGACCTGGCCATCCTCAGATCGGAGGATGTGCCCGGTTCCATGCTTCGGCAGGATTGATCCCAGCCTTCGCGAAGCCGGCGTTCATGCAGGCATCGTTCTGGTTGTAGATCGCCTCCATCTTGCCGAGTGCTGGCAACTTGCCCACCTCTTCGGCGTAACCTTCTGCGAACCGCTGAGCCTCCTCTTCAGAGTAGCCCAGACCCTTGATGAACTTGGCCCAGACCGGCTGCATCTCCTTGATCATCTCGGAGATGTTGACCCGCTTAACCACGATCCTCCTTACAAGAAATTCTCAAAGAACCTATTTAGTGAGCCAAAAAGAGATTTATGAACGCTGTGTTCACATCTAAATTTGCTCAGGCGTATTATAACAGAATAAGAGATTAAGTTTATAACTATGAGTTACAAATTACATGAGAATTGAGAATTTACTAACTGTGCTACAATATAATTACACGTAATTCTGCCATGAAACTGCCTGATAAATTCAAAGTGCTACAGAGAAAAATAAAGCCTCTTTTTCAGAAAAGCTCTTATACTAAAGTGCATAGTCTAAGACTTTTAAAAGCGCACAAAAAGAAAATCTTATTTGCCAGCTTAGGCATCATTGTCATCCTAGCTCTCATTCCCCCCGTGACACTTCTCTACTTTGCCCATGATCTTAGCGATAAGGAACACCTCATGAATCGCCAAAAAACTGGCCTCAGCCTCTTAGATCAAGATGGCAAGGAATTCTTCGCTTTTAACAAACCAAAAGACGTTACCTATATTCCAATTACACAGATGCCAAAATTTGCCCAACAGGCTGTCATTGCATCGGAAGATAAAAACTTCTATACCAATCCTGGAGTTTCACTCAGAGGCATCGCTAGAGCATTCATCGCCAACATAACAGAAGGGAAAATTGTCCAGGGTGGATCTACTATTACACAAGAACTAGTAAAAAATGCCCTTTTGAGTTCTTCAAGAAATTATCTGAGAAAGTACCAAGAAATTTTCTTGGCTTATGAGGTTAATAGACGCTATAGTAAAGAGGATACCTTGGAGATGTATCTGAACTCGGTCTACTTCGGAGAGGGGGCATTCGGTATTGAGAATGCTGCCACAGCGTACTTCGGCATCCATGCAAAAGAACTTGATCTCGCCCAATCAGCGCTCCTCATCGGCCTCCTCCCTGCGCCCTCAGCCTACTCCCCTCTTTCCAATGATCCTGAAAGGGCTTTCAGACAACAAGGCATCGTTCTGGATGAGATGGTAAAAGAAAAATATATTACACGGGACGAGGCCGACCTTGCCAAACAAGAAAGTCTCTCATACAATCTCACGCCTGAAGAACAACATAATACGATTGCCCCTCACTTTGCTATCTTCGTCAAAGATCAATTAGTCAAAAAATATGGCGAAGAACGCGTCATCCGTGACGGATTCCGGGTCAAAACAACCCTCAATAGCAAATGGCAACAGTATGCAGAGAAAATCGTTAAGAACCAGGTGCTCCGTTTGCAATACAATAAAGCCTCCAATGGATCAGCTATTGCCATTGACCCGAAGACTGGCAATATCGAAGTTATGGTGGGAAGCTATGATTGGAATGACGAAAAAATAGGTAAATTAAATATAGCAATATCTCCCAGACAGCCAGGATCATCGTTCAAGCCAATCATCTATGCAGATGCAATCGCAGACCGCGTCATAACTGCAGCAACCATGCTGGATGATAAAGAAACAATGTTCGGAGGCACCTACAAGCCGCAGAATTATGACAAACGATACCGAGGCCCTGTCACAGCCAGGCGTGCGCTGGCAAACTCGCTCAATATTCCTGCTATTAAAATACTGAATATGTCAGGTGTGCCATCTGGACTGGATATGGCCAAAAGACTTGGTATCACGACACTTGGCACTGACGCGGGAAAATATGGACTGTCCCTCGTTCTGGGGTCAGGTGAAGTAAAACTCTTAGAATTGACCAATGCGTACGCCGTCTTTGCCGATAGGGGTATATACCATCAGCCAAATACAGTTCTCGAAATACACGATAAATATAACAAAGCAATCGAAGTCTCGCAAACCAAACCCAAGCAGGTCATTGAGGATGATGTTGCCTTCATCATTTCATCAATACTCTCTGACAATAAGGCACGGGCTGAAGTCTTCGGAGGAGCACTCACTATCTCACGACCTGCTGCAGTCAAAACAGGAACAACAGATTCGTACCGTGATGCCTTAACTGTGGGCTATACGCCAAATTTGGTTGTAGGAGTCTGGGTCGGCAACAATGACAACACGCCTATGGATAATATCGCGGGATCTCTCGGAGCAGCGCCTATCTGGAGAAGTCTTATGGAGAATTTCCTTTATGGAACACGGATTGAGTCATTTGTAAAACCGGGCTCTACCGTCGTCAAAACAATATGCCCTGATAAAAAACTCACCGATAAAGACGCCTTGGCCTCAGGCTATAAAGAATACTTCCTCCATGGCACAGAGCCATCCAAAGAGTGTCTGGCACCCTCAACAACTCCCAAAACCCCTTCGACTAGCTCAGGGCCCTCCTCCGAGGATCTACGACCTACGACCAATGAACCAAAGCCGACACAGGAACCGATAACTACTGAGCCAACGATAAGTCCCACATCAGTTCTACCAAGCATTGACATAACACTTTTTCCCACTCCTTGATAATATCCCTTTTTAGTGTTAGGATTATAAATAATTATGAACGAGCTAGGCGGACATGAAATGTCACCCCATCAAGAAAGATCGTGCTTCCCGGTAGGTCAGCAGAGCATCAGTCACGTCAACAAAGAAATTCAAATCAAGTTCGATGGAGATTTAGGAAGATTTGCAGACACCGAAATGGATAAAATCGATCGAAAAGAACCACAGATAAAAGGATATATCGACCGCTCTTT
>JAHFKE010000058.1 GCA_023245515.1 Candidatus Levyibacteriota bacterium | reverse complement strand
CCTGGATTTTTTAGGGTCATGATTCTAGAAGCTTCGTAATAAAAGACATTCTGATACTCTCCCGCCGTACCACCCATCTCAATGATGACGATATCGGCATTTTTCTTCTGCCCTGCTTCCTTGATCCTCTTGATAATTTCATCAGTTATATGAGGAATCGCCTCGACATCTTCACCGTTATATTCGAATCGTCGCTCTTTCTCTATGACAGTACCGTAGATCTGGCCCATGGTCGTGAAGCTGGATTTACCCATGTCTTCATGAAGAAATTTCTCGTATGATCCGATATCCATATCTGCTTCCGTACCGTCTTCACAAAGAAAAGCATCACCATGCTCGATAGGATTTATCGTTCCCGCGTCGACATTGAGATAATTCTCGACCTTGATGGGAGCGACTGTATAACCTGCTGCCTTGAGAAGAAAAGCCATAGAAGCGGAGGTGAGGCCCTTGCCGATGCCGGAGATGACACCGCCTGAAACAAAGATATATTTAGTTTTATAAGCTTTCTTAGTATCGGGCACGATTTATGTTACCAAAACGGAAAGATATAGTCAATAATCAAACATTCTCTTATTTTTTCAGATCCATCCCTATGAACTCATTGACTGAATTAAAACCGCGTATAGCTAAAGAGTCGACGAGCTTTCTATTGATTCTTCCCGCTAACGATGGGCCCTGTCCGCGGATAGCAGTTACGAACTGTACGATCGTGGCACCTGAGCGCATATATTCCAGTGTCGTCCAGTAATCCTTCGCTCCGCCACTTGCCATCAACTTCATTTCTCCATTTGTCTCTCCGAAAATATGTGCGATGATTCTCTTCGTCCTTTCGCGATATTGCCAATCATCCCCACTGAGTCCCCCATCTTCTGTTCGCCACCTCTCTCCATACTTTGCTTTCAGATCAGGATCGGTCGTCGTATTCGCAGCGATTATACCCGTAGCCCCATTATCCTGCACCACCTCCATAACGTCACTAATTGCGGATATTGTCAGCTCAGGTGCTATCTTGACCATAAGAGGCTTTCTGCCACCTTTCTCATCCATCACGCTATTCACAGCCTGCACGATATCCGTAAGGGGACCTTTATCCTGAAGCTGACGCAGACCAGGTGTATTGGGAGAAGAGACGTTAACAGCAAAATAGGAAGCGTCATCATAGAGCCTTCCGGCAACAATCGCATGAGCTTCAGGAGCATCCTTCGGCTCTATCAGCTTATTCTTACCCAAACTCACCCCAGTCGGTATACCACTGTCTCTATATCGGTCTAAATTGCGAGCCACCCCCTCCACGCCGGGACTATTAAATCCCATTCTGTTTAAAGCTACTCCATCGCCTAGGATCCACTGCCTTGGCTTAGGATTACCTTCCTGCGGATATGCGAGGACAGACCCCACTTCGACGCCGGCGAAACCTAGCGTATAAAGTCCCCTGACTGCCCTCCCTGCCTTATCCCAACCGGCACCAACAGCAAGAGGATTTTCAAAAATAACACCACTCAATTCTACTTCCAGTCTGGAGTCTTGAAAACGTTCATGCTGATAAGAAGCGTATTCGATGAGTTTTAATCCAAATGGGGTAGCTTCGGCAATATGAAGCGCATCTACTGCGCGCTTGTGCCATCTTTCCGAATCTCTCTTGTCCAAGAATGGACTGATCACTTTTTTATATAGTTCTCTCGGCATAAAACGAGCGGGTGAGCATGATGAAACTTAACGTATTCAGCTTATGTAATATATCATATTTTTACAAAGCTTTGATAAAGAGAAATCCATTGCTGCAAGGATAATTCGCTCGGTTTTGTTTTTTTGCTGATATTTACATTATGTAAGGCGCGCGCGACAAGATCATTACCATATCTACTTTTTAAATTCCGCGATACAGGTAAACCTTGACCAAAACCAATTTCTATAAATTTTTGGTATGTAATTCTTTCACTCCATGAAATGAGTGGCTCTTTACGTTTGGTAAAGCGAAGCACTACTGCGTCTACCTTTGGAATTGGAGTAAAATCTGTTCTTTGAAAATGATGGTAAAGCGAGAAATCAAACCAAGGCTTGTGCATAAGAGAGAACAAATTTTCCGTGTGTGGAGCGGATAAACGATATGCAAGCTCCTTCATCATTACCAAATAACAATCCTGTGGTGGATTTTTAGCATCAATAAGGTATCTTATGATCTTTCCTTCAATAGAAAAAGGAATATTTGCAAAAACTTTATATGATACGATCGGAAGTTTAAAGCTGAGGATATCAGCTTGATAAAGGGTTAAGTTATCAGCATGAATAAACCTATTACGAAGATATGTAACCAAATACGAATCTATCTCAACCGCGAGAACATGTTGAGCCTGTTGCAACAATTGCTCTGTAATAATGCCTTTTCCAGGACCAATTTCTAAAACGAGATCTTTTTTAACAATAGAGGAGCTACCGACTAGCCTAGATATTAGCTTGCGGTTATATAAAAAGTTTTGTGAGAAGAGCTTCCGCCGTAACTTATACATAAGCGGTGCCTCCCTGTGAAGAACATTGTGTTCATACAAAGACAATTATATCTTATTTTACTTAAATAGTCTAGATGAAATTGCGTGCGGGATGAACGAGACTCGAAATCATATGTGAGCGGGCGATGGGAGTCGGACCCACTACCTTCTCCTTGGGGAAGGAGACATTCTACCGGTGAACTACGCCCACGTCAAACACAGCTCTGCTGCACTAATTGGGGTAAGTCAGGAAATCTTTCATGTTCATAAGAAGCATATTCAATAATTTTGCGGCCGACTGACGATTTTTCCAAAACATGCAGAGCATCAACTGCACGCTTGTGCCAAGTCTCAGAATCTCTTTTATCTAAAAAGTTATAAAATTTTTATAAACTTCACTAGGCATCTATATCCTAAATTCTTTTATTCCTTACGACTATTTATCCAAAAGTCCGCCAACTTTATCAAGTAATGAAGGTTTGGGAACATCAGTTATTGCGGGAATTCGCCTGCCTTCTTCCTGAGCTCTTTTAGCTTCTTTTTCCCATTTGAGATGCCATAAATACAAATGCGCAGCGAACATTTGTTCAAGATAAATAGAATAACTCCAAGCAAAGGCAGTATAAATTATAACGGCAATCCATACCCAATCCGCAAACATTACCTTCATAGTATCAGATATATAAAATAAAAGAGCGAGAGGTAAAAGTATAATCACTCCTGCAAATTCCGTAAGCATAAAGCCTGTTGCAAAAGCAACCAAATTGGCCCTGAATACAGCAATTCCTTTTTTGACCGCCTGGATGAAACTCAAATTTTCCCAGGCAATTGCCGGAAGTATAAGAAACACAACCATTCGTATACCTTTCTCAAGAGCTCTAACAAAAGCTCCTGATAAAGAAAACTCTTTATCTCCCGCTAAAGTTTTTGCCGCGTTTTCAGCATTGAATGATTCTTTACCCCTATTTTTAGCTTTTGAAAGCAGCGCTTCAATAATCAATAAAATAAACCAAATAATGGTCCAAACAAAAACAATGGGCAAAATGCGTGTAGTATTGTGAGCTAGTGTATCCACGAATGCTTTTGCTAAACGCATCTTTTGGTGAGATTCGAATTGCTGTATTAATTCCAAAAGAACCGAGCAGGAAAAAGACAAAATAAATGCAAAAATAAATATAATACCAAAGATTATCAGGAAAAGTTGCAAACTAGAATAAGCATCCCCGTTGAAGAAATACTTCAAATATAAAAGAGTTGGGGCATATATAAGCCAGCTAATTACTAGGGGAACAAGAAATTTTGGATAGTGAATAAAAATCTTTATAGATTCTATAACTAATTCCCACCCATTTTTAATTCCTTTAAACATTATAGTACACAATCCATTCTAGCCTTTTGATCATTTTCTTGCAATACCATTAGAGCTAGTGACCGTACTTCGCTCGAACCTAGGGGATTTGATTACTCCTAATTTGATTTCACAGCTAAATATACTTAAGGTTCATATAGAAGTTAAGAGCTTTAACTCACTTTTTGCCACCAGTCGTAATAAGGTAATAGCTCCTTAAGCTTAACCACTTTGTCTTTGTCTAAAACAACTTCTGTCTCAAGATTTCCTTCTTCTATATCCCGAATGTATTGTCTACAATTACCACAAGGAGGGATGACATAGATAATTCCATTTTCATCTTTCCAAACTGCCACTATTTTCGTAATTTTATATTCTCCATCAGTCATCATTGGACCGATTGCGGTACGTTCTGCGCAGATGGTATTTGATCCTACATTAGCGCATATTCCAACATAAACTTTGCCATTATCAGATACTAAAGCAGAACCGACGTCGCCAAACAGCCCGTTTTTTGTTTTTCTTACTTTTACAACAGATGCTGCCTTTTTTATTAGATCTTCGTTAATCATTGTTATTAATTGTAACTTTTGTATATTCCTGTCGCTTTTGGAGCGGGGTACGAGAATCGAACTCGCTTCTCTGCCTTGGGAAGGCAGCATACTACCGGTGTACTAACCCCGCCTACTTTTTAAATAATTATTTATTCTTCTCTTAATATAACCTCGTCCAAATCCAGTTTTTAGCTGATTTTCCCTTTGAATAGCATCCGTTTTATTTGAACATGCTTCGTAATAGACGAGTTCTATTTTATCAAATTTTTTTGTTGTCTTCACGCTGTGGGCCAGATGATCTTCAAGTCTATCAGATAGAACCTCTGAGCTACCTGTATAAAACTCTTCTACCTTAGTGTTTGAGTTTGTACATAATAAAACGTATGTAAAATACATATTTTTATGCCTTGTCCGCCGAAAGCTTGCATTTAGGCGGATCCGCCAAAATACTTGTTTTTGGCGGAGGAAGGAAACATGTAACCGATACACCAACCCCGCGTCAAACGCGGCTTGTTGCCGCATTAACAGACCAATAATAACAAATTCGTCTGAAAATTGCACGCAGGATTATGTATACAATACTTGATCACCAGCCTCGAACAAAGAGTAGACTTTGAATTTTGAAAATTTAAACTTAATTGGGAATTGGACATTGGAAATTGGGAATTGGGAATTAAATCAACCCTACTTCCCTCGTGGTATTATGAACTTATTTCCCCTGTGGATTATGCTGGGGTTCGCCAAATTATTTGCTTTGGCGATCTTTACCCATTGATAGCCGTCTCCATAAGCACGGACTGAGATCGCCCAGAGACTGTCACCCCTCACTACAGTGTAGCTGGCTCCCGTGATCTTCTGAGGCTGAGAAGCAGCTTGCTTCATGGCTGTTTTATCTTGTTCAACTTTTCTACTCGTTTTGTTATTCTGCTCGTCCGGGGTAACGACAGTAGCCTTTACTACAGCCTTAGTCACGGTAGCGACTTTAGACTGCACTTTTGGAAGTACCAACTTCGATCCGGCCTGAATCGCATCAGGATTGGATAACTTATTTACTCGTGCTACATCTACCCAATTATAACCACTCTTGTACTCTTTCTCAGCTATAGCCCAGAGAGTATCACCCTTTTTGACCACATATGCCCCTTTATTTTCAGTCTTAACTGGGATAACGACCACTTTGTTTGGAGTCGGAGTCACTACCTTCTTAGCTACAGCCACTGTAGGTTTCGAAGTTGGCGAAACTGCTTTTGCTTTTATCAGAGTGGGCTTAGGAGTCAGGGTTGCTGTAGGCTTTTGCGCCTTCGTTGGAGTAGCTATTACAGGCGTAGGACTTGCACTGGGTTTGGCTGCTATGAAATCTGAGGACATCTCAACTGTAGGCTGAGCATCGGGACTGACTGCCTTATTGCTATTTTTATTATGAACGAAAGCTAATAAGAGAACTGTAGAGATGATAACGACTATCATTCCCAAAATGAGACTTGTGTATGACTCGCCGAAGCGCAATAAACCTGCTTCTTTTTTCTCTTCGTAATCTTTTTTAGGCATATTTTTGTTTAGGTGCAGAATATATCATATTAACAAGCTAAATGCAACTTATGATACCCTATCTTACCTCTGAGGAGCTTCATCCAACCACTCGCCAGCGACACTGACGCTCGTTATATTTTTATCAGTCAAATAGCTATGGCGCAAAGCACGGCTTGATGAACCCTGAGGAGGACTCTTTGTTTCATAATCACAGAAGATAGGATCTATCCATCTCCAAGTATCACCACTCATTCTCGCCTCTAGATCCATAGAAAGCGAAGCAATATGAAGACCGGTCACCGCAGCAAATCCCGTTATTTTACGCTGATCAACATAGAGAAGCTTTGAACCTATTCTCAGATCTGTCGGAGGGATATATGGATGGTACTTGCGATAATAATAATCAACAGCTCCTTGTTGATCAAAATGCTCTCGCACTTGACGTGCTTCCTCAGCATGAGCAGCTGTATCCTGAAGACGCGTCGTAACCAGAAAATCACTCGGAGTAAGTGCTACTTCCGCACCTGTTTCTGGATAGAGGGATGACAAATCAAACACATCGACTACGCCTCTGAACATTTTATTAAATCGTCCCCTATCATCTCTTTGGTGATTATTGCTCGCATCATATAAATTACCTAAATTGAGCACCGATGGAGCTTTCCATCGTTGCCACTCAGATGGATATATAAATTTTTCCTGAAGTTTCTTAAGCTTATTACCCACTTTCTTTGAAAAATCATCGGGAAGAGTAGCTTCATTTGCAGCAATAAGTTCGGGGGTGAACCACCTTTCAATAAACTGACTACCTATCTCACTTGGAGACAATTCTGCTTCCGGTATTTGCGGACTTCTTCTTCGTTCTACCATAAATCACTATTGAGGCAGCATAATTTTA
>JAHFKE010000057.1 GCA_023245515.1 Candidatus Levyibacteriota bacterium | reverse complement strand
TTCTGGCGGCCCCAGTCGTCGATAGTCACCATAGTATCGTCTATCAGCCTCTGCGTATCTTTCTCAAGTCTCTTAAGATCATCTTCTAATCCTTCATATTCTTTCTTTATGTCATTCATCGTTTCCTGTCTTACCTGACGCACCATAATGCGGCCGTTTTCTAGCTTGTGTTTCATGGCTTTGATTAACTCCTGACGTCTTTCCTGAGAAAGCGGTGGGATTGAAATACGAAGAATGTTACCATCTGCAGACGGATTGAGACCGACGTTGGCCTCCATAATGCCTTTCTGAATCTCATTAATAACTGCAGGGTCAAAAGGAGTAAGGACTAGTGTCTGATTATCTACAGCGTGAACTGTCGCAAGCTCCAAAACTTTTAACCTCGCACTTCCGCCATAAACACTAATCGAAATGCCTTCCACCAAAGATGGAGTCGCGCGTCCTGCGTGGATAGTAGCAAGATCGCCTTTCAAAATATCGAGGACTTTATCTATTTTTTTCTTGGTGGCAGTTACTAAAGGATCCATAATTAAAATTTCTAATGTCTAATTCCTAATTGGGCATTGCACCATTGGTCATTTTATTAGAAATTAGATATTTGGAATTAGGAATTCCGACAGTCTTATACTTCGAAACGCACGAAGCGTTTTACTGTAATGTTCTCCCCTAACTTACCGATTGCAGCCTTAACAAACTTTTCCATTGTTAATGAGGTATCTCTAATATAATCCTGTTTGAGAAGTGAGTCAACATCCTGAGGATTCATCGCTGCTACCTGCAAGGCAATCTCCTTAGCTAATTTATGGAACTCATCTGTCTTCGCTACGAAATCGGTCTCACAAAGAAGCTCAACAAGAACTCCGACCTTTCCTCCCTGATGAATGTAGGACTCAATGACTCCCTCAAATGTCTCTCTTCCGGATTTCTTCTCCGCCTTTTCAACTGAGCGCTTCTTGATCCATTCGAGAGCTTTCTTGTAATCCCCTCCTGCTTCATCCAGCGCAACACGACAATCAGCAATTGATGCTGATGTTTCATCACGAAGTTTCTTTAATGCTTTGAGATCAATGTTTGCCATACAATTAAGCCTTAGGAGCTGCCTTCTTAGCTGTTTTCTTTGCGGGAGCTTTTTCTTCATCCTGAGTACTCCTCGGAGCATCTTCGACTTGTCGAACGGACTTCTTCTCTGCTGCTGCTGAGACCTTGGCGGCTGCTTTTGCTACTTTTTCTGCAGCAACTTCAGCTTCTTTCTCTGCTTTTACTTTAGCTTTTTCAGCTGCTTCTTTCTCTTTAATGGCATTTGATGCAGCTTCTTTCCTACCTTCTACCCACGCATCCAAGATGTAGCTAATGATAAGCTTGAGACTTCCTACTGCGTCGTCATTTGCAGGAATAGGATACTCCACCATAGTAGGATCGGTATTAGTATCAGTAATACCCACAGCAGCTACGTTCATCTTTCTGGCTTCGTCTACTGCAGTGTGCTCGAGATGCGTGTCGATAATAAATAACGCATCAGGAACGGCAGTCAGGTCGGCAGCTCCACCATAAAAGCTTTCGAGTTTCTGCCTGTCCTTATCCCAATCGCCAACCTCTTTCTTTGTATACTTAGCTTTTTCGTCATCATCTTTGAGACGCTTCTTGAGGTCCTTAAGCTTTCTGTAATTTTTTGAAACTTCCTGGAAATTCGTCAGCGTGCCGCCTATCCATCTTTTGGTAACAAAATAAAGTCCGCGCTCAGGGTCTGAGAAAGAATCAATACCAAGCCTTGCCTTTTCTTCTTTCAGAACTGCATCTGCCTGTCTCTTCGTCCCGACAACAAGAAGATTTCCATTCCTACTTGCGACACTTTTAATGAATTTTGCAGCATCTTCAAGTCCTTCTTTGGTTTTTTCAAGATCGATAATGTGGATACCATCGCGTTCACCGAAAATATAATCGCGGGCTTTGGAGTTCTGACGTGAAACTTGGTGGCCAAAATGGCAACCTGCTTCCAATAATGCTTCTAAACTAACTTCTGTCATAATTAAATCCTTCTTCGCCTCGCTATAGTTTCAGCGAAGGTGGGTCCCTCCATTCAGCCAACCATTAGGATTACGTGCTGAATGTGCGTGATAAAAGCTATTATACAAAATAAGTGCCCCTAAATGCAACAGAGGGAAATCTCAAGCTATTCTCGGATTAGGAATTCTCTTGACTTTCCCAATATCATGGCCATGATCATTACGCACGGGATATGTTTGTCCCAGTTGTTGAGGAGTATGTGGAATATCAATCAGTCTCCCCTTGGCCTCTCTCACCTTCTCCATTGCCCTTTTTGTCATCGAAATCTTGACTATTTCAATAGCGCGCTTCATAGTGCCGCCAGTAGCATGAATTCTGACTCCTTTTTCTCTCGCCTCTTCAGGAATCAAGCCTAATTCAATGAGTTTATCAACAGTAACAATTGTGCCTTCCGGGATTGTATTAAGATGTCTTATGTTGAGTATAGACCTGCCGCTTCCCTTCTCCTTCTGCTGAGTCATACCGACCTCTTCGTCTGGTTTCCTACGCCGCCTCTTCTCATCTGCCACAGTAGCCCCAAAAGGAGCAACGTTTTTTCTACGTCTATATACCATCCTCTGCTCAGGCCCTGCTTCTTTTAGCCTTCTTTTAATAGCCTCTTTTTCACTTAAACCCTCTTGCCTACGACTCGTTCCCTTGGCTCCCGTCGCCTCAAAAACTACCCTTGATACGATTTCAGCCTTCACTTGCTCGGCCAATGCTTTTCTCTTACTCTCAGGCATTCTTTTCCTTTCTGAATGCCCCATTCTGTCTCCTTTATATATTTGTCTCAACTCGTCTTCCGAATGCGTTTGTTCATTGAGCGACCGGCAGATGTCATTCAGCTTTTTTCGCGAATAAGGAGATCGTTTCCCGCGATATGTGGTCGTCAATATTCTTTGATTTACCAGAGCATCAGGACGCCTCAGAGGAGAGGTGGCATTCAGGGTATTGCCCTCTTCATAAAAAGGGGTGTAAAAGGAAAGCCCATCTCTCCTCGCCATGAAAATTGCCGGAGTGTCATTCTCAGCAAACTGAGATAAGATCGATGAGTTCGCAGCTCCCATAACCTCTTCTACAATCATCGAAGGCCATGGAAAATCAGGATTTCCTAGTAGTGTCTCAGGACGTCTCTGGCGTCTCAGATCAGCGGCAATACGAGCAACTCTCTGGAAAAAGTGGAACATTTTATGGTCAGGGTTCTGCAAGATAGCGTGAACATCTCCATAAGTAAGACGCTCTTCCTGTCCAAGCTGCACTCTCGTCGACTGCACTATTGGCCTACGGCTAATTACTTCTCTCCTATATCTTCCGTCAGGATCATCATAATCAAGATGATATCTATACTCAAGAGGAACTGTAATCGATACTGTTGCGCGGGGCTGTCCAATTTTCAAAGTCAGATCATCCAATACTTCAGGCGGGAAAAGGGCTCCACTACCATTTCCTTTCATAGCCTTCTCATCTCGAGCGGAATTCTTCGATATAGCAGCGGAAACGTCCGCAACAGAAATCGTAAGATAATCTAGCTCACGCCTCTCTTCCAAATCCGAATTCCCAGGTATTGCAGTCAAGGCATCAGGGGTCGGCTCACGTAACGTCTTGCCTCCCTCTCGCCTCAGCCCAAAAATATCGTCTATATTTCTCGTATCACCGGGATCAACAGCCACGCCTTCAGCTAACTTCCTGTCTCTGAAGCGCACCTCAGAACTGGCTTTTCTAGCCTCGCGGGATAAATTTGATTTGCCTGTTGATCGCTCTATCATAACTAGCTCTTCTTATTGAGAGACTTGCAAATATTCTCTAACTCTTTCTGTGAATAAGGAGCTTCTTCCCGACGACGAAACGCTGAAAGAACCCTCTGATTGACCAAAGCATCCCGACGTCTCATACCGCCTGTGATCTTCACTGAAGAACCTTCCTCAAAATCAGGTATGAACAACCCATTATTTCTTCTTCTAAAAATTGCCTGCGCTTCACTCTCAGCAAGACTTGAGGTAACTGATCTGTGGGCTAGCTCTGCGAACTCCTCAACGATCATCGTCGGAACTTCATGGTCGGGATTTGTCCCAAGTGACGTATCAGCCCCTCTTTCGCCACGCAAATGCAATGCAAGATCTGCACAACCGTTAAAAAACTCAAACATTGCATGACTTGGATCATCCAGTATCTTGGCGACATCTTCATGAGTCAACTTTCCTGCTCTTTCAAGCTGAAGTCTTGTGAGCTCTATAAGAGCGTCTCCTGACTCAAGACTACCGGAAAAAGGAACTTCAACGGAGAGAGTTGCTCGAGGCTCCCCGCTCTTGAGTGTCAGATGCTTCTCAACAAATCCAAGTGGAAAAAGAGGCCGCCCTCCACTATCAGCCCTCATAGCATCACGGTCCAGAGATGAATCCTTGGGGACAACAGCAGAGACATCCGTAGCAGAAAGTGTTGCTACTTCCAGCGTAGATTCACTGGATCCTTGCCACCAGAGAGCGTCATCTCTATTCTTGGTGGGTCCATGAGTCCTGTCTCCAGCGGAATCTAAAGCAACACCCCGCACAAATTTCCTCTCCATAAGAGATAAGGGCGCGTGACCTTCTCTGTCTTCGCTAGACCTACCGGATCTTCGACGTGAAGCTCTTTCTACCATACACTTGGCCTCGAAAATAACATCTTTCGAGGCTAAAAGCACTACTACGAAAAACTAGGGCAGAGGGAACTTTACCGAAAACTCACGAACTTCATTTCTCATTTGGTTAAGCTTCTCTTCGTCGTCCTTTACCATAAGCGTACGATCCATCAAATCCGCGACTATCTCCATATCCATCTCTACCATCTTACGTGTCGTGAGGGCTGGTGTACCCAGACGAATACCTGAAGGGTCCAGAGGTTTTCTTGGGTCATAGGGAACCATATTTTTATTGATAGAAATTCCGACATGCTCCAAAGCTTTTTCAGCTTCTTTTCCCGTAATTCCTTTACTTCCGAACATATCGACTAAAAAGAGATGATTGTCTGTACCGCCTGAGACAACACGGTATCCCCTATCTTGCATAGACTTGGAAAGGGCCTGGGCATTCTTGATCACCTGTTTTGCATATTCCTGGAATTCCGGCTTGAGTGCCTCACCAAAAGCAACTGCCTTTGCGGCGTTGATATGGTCATGTGGGCCGCCCTGCACGCCCGGAAAAACTGCACGATCAATGGCCTTGGCATATTCCTCTTTACACATGATCATAGCGCCCCTGGGACCACGGAGAGTTTTGTGAGTCGTGGTTGAGACCACATCAAAATAAGGGACAGGGCTCTCCAATTGCTTGCCTGCAATCAAGCCTGCAACATGGGCAATATCCGCAAAGCTTACAGCACCTACTTTCTTGGCAATTTCAGAAAAGCGCTTCCAGTCAAAATCCCGCGAGTAGGCAGAAAATCCTGCCAGAATCATCTTCGACTTCTCTTTCATGGCAATCTTTTCTACCTCATCCATATCGACACGTTCTGTTTTTTTATCGACAAAATACGGGACAATCGTATAGAGTAAGCCTGAAAAATTGAGCGGATGACCGTGAGATAAATGTCCTCCCTGATCGAGTGAAAATCCCAGCACCTTATCCCCCGGCTTCAAAAGCGCCATATAGACTGCCAGATTTGCAGGACTGCCCGAGAGGGGCTGGACATTGACATGCTCGGCACCAAAAAGCTTCTTTGCTCTATCAATCGCTACGTCTTCTACCTGATCAATAATTTCATTACCACCATAATACCTACGACCCGGATAGCCTTCAGAATATTTGTTCGTCAGAACTGTTCCCATAGCCTCCAGGACTGACTGAGATACATAATTTTCAGAAGCAATAAGTTCAAGCCCTTCTTTCTGGCGCTTCTCCTCAGCTTTTATAATGTCATAGATTGCAGGGTCTGTTTTTTGAAGATTACTCATACTCATTGCGGAAAAAGTATACTACGCAAAAAAAAACTTAGCAATAAGGAGAACGAGGATTGCAGATTATTATTTGAGGAAAAGACGCTTAATAAGTCCCCATATCGACAAATCCCTCTCTAGAAAATTTCTGATTGCCTGAGCGGTTCTCTGTGGTTGTTCATAAGCAGGGCCGTGACCTGCCTCTTGTACGAAGTCTAGCGTAATATGCCTATTCTTAATTTTCGCAACGAGTGCTCTCGCATCCTCCGGCCTGACATACTTATCCCCCTCACCAAAAAGAAGTAATGTGCGATGCCTCGTCTCTTCCAAAAATTCATCCATATAAAATTCCATATAAGACAAGCCTAGTTGGACATAAGATTTGCCCGTGATCTTTTTTCTTCCGGGTACCTGGTAGGTATCCACTAGCTTTTTATCAAATTCATAAGCGTGTATATACTTTTCCATGAAATATGCACTGTACCGAGACTTCATAATGACCCCAAGAATTTTCTGAGTCATAGTTCTATCCGCAGAAAACGCAAGCAAGCTTTTATATAAGTTAGCCAGTTTTGGAGACCTCTTTCCTTTAAATACGGTGCCTATAAATATGAGATTTGTAGAGAGCTTCGATCGCCTAATCAATTCAGCTACTACAAAAGTGCCCCCAGAAGCACCAATGAGAGCTTTGGGCTTTGGAACATACCTTTTAATAAACGAGTCGACATAGGCGGTCACAGTCTCAAGAGAATACTCTTCTAATCGGTCAGAGTCTCCAAAACCAGGCAAATCTACCATATAAAGGTGGTAATAAGGTGCAAGTTGATGAGCAAGGAGCGTCCAGCCCAGCCAGTTATTGCTCCATCCATGAATAAGA